>JBFYTD010000196.1:0-5123 GCA_041300885.1 Anaerolineae bacterium
CGCGGGGCCTGGCTGTGGATGCTGTCGGCCGCGCTCTTTTTCCTGCTGGCGCTGGGGCCGTCGCTGCGCATCGCCGGCTACGACACCGGCCTGCCCGGCCCGTTCCGCATCCTGCAAGAGCTGCCCTTCTTCAAGGGCAACCGCTACCCCAGCCGCTTCAGCGTCATGCTACTCTTGTCCGTGACGCCGCTGGTAGCTTTCGGCGCGCAGGCGCTGCTGGCGAGGCTGGCTACGACCTGGCAGCGCCGCCACAACGCCCGCGGCGTGCGCCGCCGGCTGGGCGCAGTCGCCGCGCTGCTGGCCGGTCTGTTACTCTTCGAGAACCTGTCGATCCCCCTGCCCACGGCCGACATGGCGACGCCCGCCATCTACAATGTGATCGCGGCCGAGCCGGCCGGCGGGGCAGTGCTGGACCTGCCGCTGGGCTGGCGCAACGGCTTCAGCGTCTTCGGCAAGCAAGACCTGATCATCATGTCGCAGCAGTGGTGGCAGACCCGCCACGGCCAGCCGATCCTGGGCGGCAACACCTCGCGCAACCCGGAGCACAAGTTCCGCTACTTCCTGGAGGCGCCGCTCGTCGGCCCGCTGACCGTGCTGGCCAACGCCAGCGACGCCAACCCGCACATCCAGCAGCAGATGGCCGATGGGTTGGCCGCGCTGCGCAACGGCGATGCGGGGCTGGGCGGCAACGAGCTGCTGCTGGCAGCGGCCGCCGATGGGCCGGCCGTGCTCCAGGCGCTGGACATTGCCTACGTGGTCGTTCACACTGACCGCGTGCCGCCGGAATTCGTCGCATTCGTGGAGCGCACGCTGCCGGTGGACTTCGTGGCCGAGGATGGACCGCACCGGCTGTACCGGGTCGATCGGAGCCCGCCGCCCGCTGAAGCGACCGTCTGGCCGGGCCGGGATGCCTTGAGCCGAGGCGAGGGCTGGGGTGGGCTGGCCCAGGCGCAGATCGAGGAAACGACACCAGACCAAGCGCAGGCCCTGTGGGCGCAGCGCCGTGAGACCCGTCTGCTGCTGCCGCCGCTGCAATCGGACGCCAATCAGATCACCGTGCGTGCAGCCGCGGCCGGTCCCGGCCAGACGCTCTCGCTGCGCGTCAACGGCGTCGACACGCCAGCCCAGCCCTTGCCCGAAACCTGGAGCGAGCTGAGCTTCGACCTGCCAGCCGGCGCGCTGGGCGATCAGGTCAACGACGTGCGGCTGCGCTTTGGGCAGACCTACGCGGTCGAGACAGCGGGGTCGCCCGCGGGCATGCTGGTGGAGAGCGCCGGGCTGGAGGCGGGCAACTACGCCCACATCTGGCTCAACGGCGTGGACATTGCGCCTGACGAACGCGGCTACAACCTGGCCATCATTGACGGCGCGACCTGGCAGCCGCGCGCCGTGGCCGCCTTCGACACCCACGGCGACCCTTCGGCCTCGGCTGCGCTGGTGGAGTTCCTGAGCCAGATGGACGACGACAGCGTGCTGGCCGTGGCCGTCCGGGACACGGCCAGCGACCAGCTCAGCGACGAAGCTGCGCAAGCGCTGGCTGAGCTGGGACTGAGTGATCTACGAGGCCGTTTCCGCTGGGGCCAGGCCGCCATCGTACTGGGCGCCAACGTGGCCGGCGGCCAGCGGCAGGTGGTCGAGCAGATCAACGGCTTGCAGGCCGCCAGCGCCGGCTACGGACCCGGCTGGCGCGAGCCGCAAGCCGCCGCCCAGGTGCAATGGGTGCGCGCCGGCGCTTCTCAATCACCCAATCACCCAATCACCCAATGAACAACTCCCCCATCCCCCTGGTTAACCTTAAAGCCCAATACGCTGCTCTGCACGCCGACATCGACGCGGCCATCGCACGCGTGATCGCCAACACCAGCTTCATCATGGGGCCAGAGGTGCGCGCCTTCGAGGAGGCGTTCGCCGCCTTTTGTCAGGCCCGCTACGCCGTAGGCGTTTCATCGGGCACGGCCGCGATCGAGCTGACCTTGCGCGCGTTAGACGTTGGGCCAGGCGACGAGGTGATCACGACGCCGTTCACCTTCATCGCCACGGCCGAGGCCATCTCGGCCGCCGGAGCGACCCCGGTCTTCGCCGATATCGACCCCGCCACCTACAACCTGCACCCGGTCGCGGTCGAGGCGGCCATCACGCCGCGCACCCGGGCTTTGCTGCCTGTGCATCTCTACGGCCAGCCGGCTGACATGCCTGCGCTGACAGCCATCGCCCAAGGCTACGGCCTGGCGCTGATCGAGGATGCGGCCCAGGCGCACGGCGCTGAGATCGCTGGCCGGCGGGTGGGCAGCCTGGGCCACGCGGCCTGCTTCAGCTTCTACCCCGGCAAGAACCTGGGGGCCTACGGCGATGGCGGGGCCGTGACGACAGACGACGAGGCGCTAGCCGGCCGGCTGCGCAAGCTGCGCGACCACGGCCGCGTCAGCAAGTACGTCCACGACGAGATCGGCTACGGCCACCGGCTGGACGCGCTACAGGCGGCGATCCTGGCCGCCAAGTTGCCGCATCTGAACGCGGCCAACGCAGCGCGACGCCGGCTGGCGGAGCGCTACTGCGACCTGCTGGCTGAGACCGACCTGATACTGCCGTTTGTGCCAGATGGCGTGGCGCCGGTCTGGCACCTCTTCGTGGTACGAACCCCCAGGCGCGACGACTTGCTGGCCCGCCTGCGCGAGCAGGGTATCGAGGCGGGGATACACTATCCCCTGCCGCTGCACCTGCAGCCGGCCTATCGCTCGCTGGGCATCGGGCCGGGCAGCTTCCCCGTGACCGAGGCCGCCGCGCGGCAGGTGCTATCGCTGCCGTTGTTCCCGGAGATGACCGACGAGCAGCAGGAACGGGTGGCGGCGGCGTTGATTGAGGGCATGTAAACAAAATCCGGCTGGCAGCCGGACTCTGGGGAATTGGTTCGAGCCTGACGCAGCGCTCACGCGCTGCCTGTCTCAAGAATCTCTTGCAGCCGGTCCACCACATCCGGGTCCAGCGGCAGCGACATCAGCTTGCGCTGTGTCGTGTCGTGATCGTAGTGCAGATGGTGGATCTGCAAGGCGCCGTCGCGCCAGACTGCGTAGGTAGCGTCGGGCGTGCCGTTGCGCGGCTGACCCAGGCTGCCAGGGTTGACGATGACTGTGCCGCCCACTTTGCGCATGCCGGGCAGGTGGGTGTGGCCCACCAGCAGCAGGTCGGGGCGCGGGTCCAGCAGGGCCAGCTCAGCCTCCAGCTCTTCCTCGCGCGCCGTGACCAACGAGACGCGCTTGCCCAGCGGCTCGCTGGGCATGGCGTGCACCAGGTGGAAGCGCTTACCATCCAGCTCGACACTCTGGCTCAGCGGCAGCTCGCCCAGCCAGGCCCGGTCCTCAACGGCCAGAACGCTTTGGGTGTAGTCTCGTGCTGCTGTGAACACCGGCAGCAAAGCGGGATTGACGCCTGCGTCGCCGCCGAAGGCCACAGCGTGGTCGTGGTTGCCGCGCACTGCGGCGGTAGCGTTGGCCCGCACCCAGTCCAGGCAGCGTCTCGGGTCGGGGCCGAAGTTGACCACATCGCCCATGAACAGGACGGCGTCCGGCTGGCTCTCGACGCGCTGAAGGGCCCAGAGCGCTTCCCAGTTGGCGTGTAGATCGGAGAAGATGATGATTTTCATGGCGGGGAAGGAAGTTGGTAGATTGGTAGATTGGTAGACTGGTTGGCTGCAAACGCGAGCGAAGGTCAGGGCTTGATGGCTTCGATATAGGTGCGGTGGCTAGTCAGGGTGAGCCCGCCGTCGCGCAGCATCTGCTGGTGCAGAGCCAGGAGCTTGGGATGGTAAGCCTCGACCGTGAAGTCTTCTATTTGCCAGGGGATAGCGCGCAGGTAGTAGACCACCGCGCCAATGTCGCTGACGTGAGATTCGGGGAAGGCTTCCATCTGTTCGACGATACGGAAGCCGGCAGTCTGAAGCTGCTGTACTTCTACCCCCAACCCCCAGTCGATGAACTCGAAGGCTACCTCATCCTGTAGCAGCGCGTTGAGGCGCAGGTTGTCTTGTCCACCCACCTGCTGCGTGAGGAAGCGCCCGCCCGGCTTGAGGATGCGGTAGATCTCAGCCGCATCGAAGGATTCGTGGCAGTTGATCACCAGGTCGAAGCGTCCATCGGGAAAGGGTAGGGCGTCGTCGGGGACGCCAGTCACCACGCGCACGCCCAGCGGCTCCAGCCGATTGCGGGCGATGGGCATATTGGGCGGATAGTTCTCCGTCGCCCAGGTGTCCGGCGGCAGCGGCGCCAGTGACGATAGAAGTTCGCCGCCGCCGGTGCCCAGGTCCAACAGGGAATGAACGCCCGCACACGCAGTCCGCACACGCTGGCGATAACTCCACGGCGGTGAAGAGTTGATCCAGCGATCCTCGAGCCAGGAAAAGTCCCAGCCGGAGAAGCTCGCGGCCAGCGCGTCGGCAACCAGGCGGTCAAAATCGGACGACAGTTGGCTCATGGTTGACCAGGTTCGGCGTCCGGCTGGGCCGGCCGGCGATACAGCACCCGAAAACGTTCGCAGACCAGCGGCATGGTCTCGTCGAACTCGCGGCCGATGGCGACCAGCGTGCGGGTGAAGAAGCGGCGGTGCCCAGCGCGCCAGGAGGCCAGGCTGCGATCGTCCTCGCCTTCGTCGTAAGCAAAGGCGGCGTCGACCTGGTCATAGGGCTTGATCTGCACCTCGACGGTCTCGACAACCGCCAACGGCTGGCCCGCGCCGCTCAGAATGATGCTCAGCGCGCCGACCTGCGGTGGAAGCTCGCCCTCAGCCTCGTACTCCCACAGGGCTGAGCAGGTGGCGGTTTTGACGCCGGCTAGCACCAGCGCGGCCAGCTCGTCGGCCAGTTGTGGGCTGTCGCCGAAGCTCCAGGCTTCGGGCTGGGGCGGAGGCTCGTGACCGAGCGGCAGCGTGGCCACGTAGGTTTGCCAAAAGTGTTCGATAGCGTTTCGATCGTTCATGGGATAGGTGGTGGATAGCAGTTGCCGTCCAGCAGGTGTTGCAGCGGCAGGAACAGCGGCTGGGGCAGGGCGTTCCAAGGGAACCAGCCGATCTCCGATGCCTCGTAGGGGGCTGCCAGGATGGGATCGCCCGCTCCGTAGCGGCCCTCCATCCAG
>JBFYTD010000197.1:0-5115 GCA_041300885.1 Anaerolineae bacterium
GTAGCAGTAACCGTCGCCGTGTGGGTCGGTGACGCTGTGTGGGTGGGCGTGGCTGTATGGGTTGGCGACGCAGTCTGGGTGGGCGTCGCAGTCGGTGTGTTGGTTGTAGTCGGCGTGGATGTCGCTGTGGGTGTCGGCGTCGGTATGGGCGTCGGTGCGAAGCTGTCCAGCAGAACGAGATCCACTGGCGCCATGCTGGTCGTGCTGGATCCGACCCAGATCATGTGGCTGTCCCACTGGTCGCCATTGTCGTCGTCGTGCAGCCCCAGGTCGAAGCCCATGACCTTGCCGGCATAGAAGGCGCCAGCGTTCATCGTGGAGACAGGGATGCGGACTTCTACTATCCATCCATCGGACGTTTCGTTGACGGCTGCAGTGATGTCCGGGGGATTCTGCGGGTCCTGGCCGAAGTCGGTCAGGCGGCCGTCGGCGTTCACAGTAAACTGATGGTCGTCGGCCGAGTAGTTCATGCCGTTGCGCAGGCCGTCGAAGGCCAGCTCAAGCTCGTCGTCGTCCCAGACCTGATCACTGTCGTTCCAGATTTCATCGTCGAGCACGTAGAGCGCCATGTACAGCGCGTCAGGATCCCACAGGAGCTTGAAGCTCACACTGGAATCTTCCGGCTCGGGAGGTGGGGAACCCACCGGTCGAACGTCGATGAAATTGGCAGTGTACCTGGTCAGGCGCTGCCACGGCCAGACGCCCCAGTCGCCGAGCTCGCCATCGATGGTGAGCGGCGCAGAGAGGCGCGGCGCGTCCAGGCGAGTTGCGCTGCTGGTGGCATAGGTGATGACCAGCCTGGGCGAGAATTGGGGACCGGGATAGGAGGGGGCTGGGCGATCGTAGCCGACCACGCGCCGGTGATACGGCGTTGCGCTGGGTGGGCCAGCAGGCTTGGCAATGATCGCAAGCGCATTGCCGCTGGACCAATCCGGGCGATTCACGGTCGCCTGGACGATAGCCCGCAGCGAAGGGCTGTAGCGGATCATTCCCAGTTCCCAATGATCGTTGGCCGGCACGGTCCAAAGGGGAGCGACTCCTGCGATCAGAGGGCGGCTCTCGGGTGGGCTGGCAATGAAGGACTGGGCGTTGCCTGAGGCTTCGCCGTAGAGGCTGATGCTGATGGGACTGTCGTAGGGGCCATCCACCGTGAAGCGAATGGTGGCGTCTGCGATCACGGCCTGGCGCGGCACGGGCACGTTGGCGAAGCGCATGCCGCTGATGATGGCCTGGCCGTCGGCGCAATGGCCAAAGTAGATTTCGTTGTGCGCGGTGCTGTAGCCGCACCCGAAATACAGGCTGGCATTCTGGCCCGCATCGTCGGCGGAGGCGGAAATCGGCACCTCGACGGTGACGCTGTCGGGATAAAGAGGTTCACTGTGCGCCATTCGTTGACTGCTGTGCCCCGTCAACGACAAGCTGAGCGCCAGAAAGAGCACTGCTGCCAACATCACAAACCGGGTGTTCATGGGGGATACTCCTTTCATCGATTGACCAAGTCAGGCAACCAGTACCAGGTCATCACGTGCAGACCGTGGTTCAGGACTGACGGTCCTCCGAAAGACCGTCAGTCCCTCGTCTTGTTCACATCAGGACTGCCAGTCCTGTGCGCGCTCACTGGTGCAAGATCAGCGGCAGGTAGCGGCGCACCGGGGTGGCGGTCGGGGTAGCCGTGGCTGTGCATGTTGGCGTCGCCGTGGCCGTTGGCGTGGCGGTGGCTGGTGTGCCGCCACCCAGGCTCAACACGTCCACCGGTGTGACGCGTTGAGTTGTCGTGCCATCGCCCAGCTGGCCTTGACCGTTGTTGCCCCAGCAGCTGCCCCCTCCAGTGCTGGTAAGGGCACAGCTATGTCCACTGCCAGCGGCGATCGCGCGCGTGTCACTGCTCAAACCAGATACATCCACCGGGGTGTGGCGATCAACCAGTGTGCCATCGCCCAGTTGGCCGTAGGCGTTCCAGCCCCAGCACAGGGCGGCGTTGCCCTCGGTCAGCGCACAGGTGTGCCCACCGCCGGCGCTGACCGCACGCACCCCGCTAGCCAGCCCCACCACGTCCACCGGCGTCGTCCGCTGGGTCGTCGTGCCGTCGCCCAGCTCGCCGTTGCTGTTGTTGCCCCAGCACAGGGGGGCGTTGCCCTCGGTCAGCGCACAGGTGTGCCAGTAGCCGGCAGAGACAGTTTGCACGCCGCTGGCCAGGCCAAGCACATCCACGGGCGCTGTCCGATGGATCGTCGTGCCGTCACCCAACTGGCCGTTGTCGTTGGCTCCCCAGCACTTGATCCCGCCGTCCCCGGTCAGGGCGCAGGTGTGCGTGGCGCCGGCGGTGACAGCAAGTACGCCGCTGCTCAACCCCAACACGTCCACCGGCGTGGTGCGGCTGATCATTGTGCCATCCCCTAGCTGGCCGTAGCCGTTCCATCCCCAGCATTGGACCGCGCCGCCTTCGGTGATGGTGCAGCTGTGCGTGGTGCCTGCAGCCACGGCCTGGATGCCGCCGCCCAGCCCGGTGACGTTCACCGGTGTGGTGTGGTTGGTCGTCGTGCCGTCGCCCAACTGGCCGTAGCCGTTCCATCCCCAGCACTTGACCCCGCCGCCTTCGGTCAGGGCGCAGTTGTGCTCTCCGCCAGCCAGCACGCCTTGCACGCCGCTGGCCAACCCGGTCACGTCCACCGGCATGGTTCGGATGGTGTTGGTGCCATCGCCCAGTTGGCCGTTGTCGTTGGCTCCCCAGCATCTGACTCCACCCCCGGCGATGAGCGCGCAGGTGTGGTGGCCGCCGGCTACGATCTGGACGGCGGGGACCTGTGGCAATGGTGTGGGCGTCGCTGTGGGTGTGGGCGTTGCCGTCCCCGTGGGTGCTGCCGTGCGGGTTGGCGTCGCCGTCCTCGTGGGCGTTGCCGTGGGGGTTGGCGTCGTCGTCGGCGTGGGGGTGACTGTGGGAGGCACAGGGATGCCGGGGCTGATCAGCAGCAGTTCGCCGAAGCCCTCGCCGCTGGTGGTGCTGTCCCCCTGCCAGATCAGGTAGCTGTCCCAGTCGCCGCCGTCGTCGTCGTCGTGCAGGCCCAGGTTGAAGGCCAGCGGCATGCCGGCCGCCAAGGGATGGTTGCGGCCAAAGAGGCTGGCGTTGGGAATGCGCACCTCGGCGTCCCAGCCGCCCGGCGCCATCCTGACCGCCGCCTCGATGTCCACGGGCAGGGCCGGGTTGCCGAAGTCGGTGACGCGGCCGTCGGCGTTGACCGTGTATTGGTGGGTGTCGCCGCCGGCCGGGTTGCCGTCGTAGAGCGCGTAGAAGGCCAGCTCGATCTCGTCGTCGCGCCACACGTCGGCGCTGTCGTTGACGATCACGTCGTCGGCCACGTGGATGGCCAGGTAGAGGTGGTTCGAGTCCCAGGCCGTTCTGACCGTGGCCGCTGCATCCTGGGGATCGGGCACGGTGCGCTGGACAGTCTCGGCTGAGCTGCGGTCGAGGGTGAAGCGGGCCACGACCGGCCAGTCGCTCAGGTCGCCGTCGATGGTGGGCGGCTGGTTGGTCTGGCGGCTGAGCAGGCGCGTCTCGCGCAGGCCGGCCGCCGTGCTGTAGAAAGCGCGCATCTCTGGCTGGCTGGAGGCAGACCAGATGGTGACGCCGGCGTCGTCGAAGCCGTCGTTGTTGACGTCGCCCAGGGCGAAGACCCCGGCGCCGCCGAAGTAGCACAGCGACCAGTGCGGGTTCTGCTCCAGGCCGTGGGGTGAACCCAGCAAGCCATATGCGCAGCCTCGCCTGGTGCTGGAGTCGGCCGTGGTTCCACCCACCAACACGTCATCGAAGCCGTCCTGGTTGAGGTCCCCCACACCGGCGATGGAGCTGGCCAGGATCTCCTCCGGGCGGGCGCTCAGCAGGGTCCAGTCGGGAACTGAGCTGAGGCCGCTGCCAGAGCCCAGGAAGAGCAACGCACGGCCTCTCCCTGAGGTCGCGGGGTTGGGTGATGGATAGGTGGGCTCGCCGATCAGCAGGTCGTCGAAGCCATCGCCGTTGACGTCGCCGGCGCCCACCGCCTGCCCGCTGCCCAGTGCTATCTGCTGAACTGGCGCCTGCGGACCGTCGGGCGAGCCGTGCAGCACCACAAGCCTGGCGCTCGATGTTTGGTCAAGGTACGCCACGCTGGCAATGTCGTCATAGCCGTCGCCGTTGACGTCGCCAATGCCCTGCGCTGACATCCCCAGACGGCCACGGGGGGTATTGCTTTCGATCATCCATTGCGGCGTCCGGTCAAGGCCCCCGGCCGAGCCGTAGAAGATCAGGATGCGGCCCTCCTCCCACTCCCGGTTGGAGAACGAAGAATCGCCGATCAGCAGGTCGCCGAAGCCATCGCCGTTGACGTCGCCGGCGGCCACGCCTGAGTCCGGCCCGCCCCAATCCAGCGCCGTGTTCGGTCCTGAGGCCGCTCCGTACCAAACGCCCCGGCCCACGTCGCTGCCGGCCAGGTCGGCGTAGCCGTCGCCGTTGAGGTCGCCAGCGGCCGTTGCCCACGCCGGCGCATACCAGCTTTGTCCGGGCGACAGGCCAGCCGCAGCGCCTAAGAACAACTCGACCCAGTAACTCGGCTGCCAGCCGCCTGTGCCCCAGCGTTTGCGAACGACGACATCGTCGAAGCTATCGCCGTTGACGTCGCCCACCCTGCTGGCGCCGTATGCTCCCAACAAGGTCCAGTCTGGGGCAGGGACTTGCATCCCATCGTGCGGTGTCTGCGTCTCGCCGCTGGCGTCTACGCCTTCGACGGCGTCTTCATGCCCGGTCCCTGGCGTGGATGATTCCGTTGGCCCGTCCTCCTGCGGTGCGAGGGCGGCATCCTCCAGCGCCTGGTCGAAGCGCACCATGACCATCTGGCCAAAGTCCTGGCCGCCCAGGGTGCTGTCGCCGCGCCAGACCAGGTAGCTGTCCCAGGCGCCGCCGTCGTCGTCGTCGCGCAGGCCCAGGTTGAAGGTCAACGAGGCGCCGCGGGCCAGCAGATGGTAGAAGCCGAACAGGTGCGCCGCCGGGATACGCAGCTCCACATTCCAGCCGCCGGGCACGGCCACCGTCGCGGCCTCGACCGGGATGGGCACGGCCGGATCGCCGAAGTCGCTGACGCGGCC
>JBFYTD010000198.1:0-5547 GCA_041300885.1 Anaerolineae bacterium
ACGGGAACGGCCAGAAAGATCAGATACGGCGCTGAGATGGGAAGCGTAATCAACGGTCGCCGTAAAGCCACCACACGCAGCAGCACGCCCACGATCAGCAATGAGATCAGCACAATATCGGGGCTGACCCGCACGCCGCCCAACGGCAGCGGCAGGTTGGCGCTGTTCAAGTTGACGGCCAACAGGGTATACAGCAGCAGGGCGGCTTCAGGTTTCGCCACCACCAGACCCAGCCACAGCATCGCCAACCCACCACCGACCAGCGCCAGCGCCAGGGTTGTGGACTGGAAAGTGCCCTGAAACAGCCCTAGGACAGCGCTCAAGGCCAGTCCAACGGGAATCAGCAGCCAGGCAGGATGCACCGAAATGGTCTTGTTATGAGGGGGGCTGCCTAGATGGAGGGTGAACATGGGGTGGTTGGTAGAATGGTAAATTGGCAAATTGGTAGATTGGTAGAGTGGTAGAGTGGGTGATTGGTCCGGTCTCGCTCTTCCGCGCTCTGGCCGGTCTTTGCGTAGCACCCCGGACCCTGGCTCGCCGGTTCCGAGGACACTTGCGCCAGCACGCAGTGCAGGTGTAGGCGAGCGTAGCCCAGACCGGCGAGTTGGGCGCGAATGGCGTCTTCTTCCTCGGCGGTCAGGCCAACACTGCTGCGGTCAGGCGCCAGCAGATCATACTCAGCATAGGCAACCGGGCGGGCCGCGGCTGGCTCGAACATGCTGGCCAGCACCCGACCGTCCATCCAGGATGCCACGGGCAGGCCCATGATGTGCATCAGCGTCGGCGCCAGGTCCTGTATGTGCGCGCCCTCCAGGCGGTGGCCGCGGCGCACCCCTGGCCCACTGAAAACGAACAGACCATCGGGGCTGTGGGAGCCGCTGTACGCGCTGAGCTCATCCAGCGGCAGCAGCGTGACCAAATTGCCCTGCAAGGCCGCGCCGCCGGTATAGGACGGGCGTAACTCCAGCAGGATGTCGGGAATGTCGTCCACGAACGGTCCCTCGAACAGGTCCTCACGCCGGCTGGCGCGGGCCACGATGGACTGGCCTGTCTCTGGATCGCGTAAATCGGCCAGTTCAGCCAGCAGGTGGTCGCGCAGCGCTTCGTAGGCCGGGCCTGGCTCCACGATTCCTTGCGCCTGCCGCCCGCGCACATTGAGCACGATACCCTCCACCGAGGGAAAGACCTTCAGGCGGTAGGCGCTGCTGGCGCTCCAATCGATCTGATCCAGGTTCATCTGGCGGGCGTACAGGTCAGCGCGCAGGCCGGCCGGCAGACGGCCGCGCAGGCGGTCCATCCACTGGCGGGGCAAGCGGCGGCGCACCTGGCCGACGGCCTGGCTGAGCAGGCTGGGCTGGCTAGCTGCCCCCTTCTTCAGCGTCAAGTAGCCCTGCCCGGCCAGCCAGCCGCCGAAGTTGACCTGCCGGTGGGGATAGGGACCCATGCCGTGGTCGGACATAACCAGAATTGTAGTCGCATCCAGATCGGGCAGAGCCGCCAGCAGCCGGCCGATCTCGCCGTCGGCCACCTCGTACTGGTGGTTGATCACCTGGCCAAACTCAGGCGCGCCGGCCGCGTCGTAGGCTGGAAAGGTGGGGTCGGTGTACTTCCAGAACAGGTGCGGAATATTGTCCGTGCTGTTCCAGACCACCAAAAAGAGGTCGAAGCGCTCCTCAGCCAGCGCTTGCAGGCCGATATCGGTGTACTTGCGCACCCAGTAATCCGAAGTCTCCACCGTCTTGGCCGCCGACAGCGAAAAGTTGAAGCTGTCCTGCACCTCGTCCCACCGGCCCAGCGCCTCAGCCTTGGAAGGCGGGAAGGCTTGGGCGCGCGGGCCGAAGGGGCGCGGGAAACCGCTCACCAGAAAGCCGTTGACCGGAAAGGGGGGATAGGTCATTGGCACGCCGATGGCTGCCACGCGCCGGCCGCGCTGGCCGACCAGCTCCAGAAAGCTGCGGCCCACGTAATCCTGGCTGGTGGCAAACTCGTCGCGGTAGCCGCCGTACTGGCGCATGTCCATCTTGCGGAACTGGTAGACGCCATGGCGGCCGGGGTTCTGGCCGGTCAGGAACGTCGTCCAGGCCGCGGCTGAGATGGGCGGCACGGTGGAAGCCAGCGAGCCGGCCGTGCCCTGGGCCACCAGGCGCGCCAAATTGGGCATGCGACCGGCCTCGATCAATGGCTGGGCAATCTCCCAGGTGGCGCCGTCCAGCCCAAAGACGACTACTCGCGACGGTGAAGGGGTGTTCGAATCCTGCATAGCGGGGCAATTGTACCACGCAGACTGGCAAGCGCCAAGATTGACGGCCCTGAATTTGGCGCGGCCGTTGGGCAAGGGTATGATGCAGATGGCTGGCGGCCCGGCCGGGCTGACCTGATGGAGACCGAACCTATGTCCAACCACAAACCACTGCAACACAAACCTGTCGATCTGGCTTACGGCGAGGCGGGGCACGGCCCGCCGCTGGTGTTGCTGCACGGGCTCGGCAGCAGCCGCAACGACTGGCTGCTGCAACTACCCGCCTTTATCCCGCGCCACCGCGTTATCGCCCTGGACCTGCGCGGGCATGGCGGGTCGCCCAAGCCGCCCAGACCCTATCACCTGGAGAATTTCGCCGCCGACGTGGCGCTGCTGCTGCGCCGGTTGGATGCCCAGCCGGCCCACGTGCTAGGCATCTCGCTGGGCGGCGCGGTGGCGCAGCAACTGGCGTTGGACTTTCCAGAGCTGGTGCGCAGTCTGGTGCTGGTCAACACGGCTGCACGCTTCGTCTCCGAGAGCTGGCAGCAGCGGCTGATGGGCGTGCGCCGCGTGGCAGGTGTCTATCTTTTCGGCATGGACCGGGTGGCCGAAGGGGTGGCGCTGCGCCTGTTTCCCAAGCCGGAGCAGGCGCCCTTGCGCCAGGAGACCGTCGAGCGCCTCAGGAACAACGATGTGGCCGCCTACCGGGCTACGTTGTGGGCCATCGCGCGCTTCGACGTGCGGGCGCGGCTGGGCGAGATCGCCTGCCCCACGCTGGTCGTGGCCGGCGACGAGGACAGCACCGTGCCCCTGGCGTCGAAACGCCTGCTGGTCGAACGCATCCCCCACAGCCGGCTGGAGATCATCGCCGGCTCCGGCCACGCCACCCCTGTCGACCAGCCGGAGGCCTTCAACCGGGTGGTCCTAGCGTTTCTAGAGCAACTGGAGATGCTTCGGCAGCTTTACTGACCACACGGCACGCGCGTCACCCTGAGGCTCGGCGAGGGATCTCGGCACACCTGTCCGCGCGCCGCCGGCCTGCGACACGGCGTTGGCAATCAAAAGGCCCTGGCTTCCACCAGGGCCTTTCGATTGCCAACCTTCAGGCAACACAATCAGTGGATGATGTCCTCATCCAGCAGGATCATCAACTGGTCCATCGTAAACATAGGGAAGAACTCCAGGATCTCCTCTAGCGGGTACCCCTGTACCATCAGAGCCAGGATCAGATCACGGGGCAACTGGTTGTTCTTGCTGCCGCCCTTCCTAACCTGCGGCGGAGTCTCGAGCTGATAGGATCGTGCCAGACGCTTTTCCAAGGGTGCAACCTTCCGTTTCAAGATGGCGGCAGTATAACATATCCCTATACGGCGGGCAAGTTGCAGCCCGCAATAAAACAGATGCTTGCCCGTTTGCGCAACCCTGCGATTCGTATACAATCAGCCGGTCGAAGCCTGCCATACTTGTCGCCCAGGAGTCCTCAGCCATGAAGTTAATACTGCCAATCATCATCTTGGTCTGTCTGACCATACTCTCTCCTGTCGCCCACGCCGCGCCGCCTGCTCCTGGGGTCTACGGCCCGCAGTCCCAACCAGACGCTCGTTTTTATGTCGATTTGACTGTTGGCAGCAGTGCAGAGGCAGCCGCGTTGGCCGAGCTCCTCCCCGACTGGGACGAAAAGCTGGAGGCCGGCGCTACCCAGGTGATCCTGACCCAGCCGGAGATCGATATGCTGCGCTCGTTGGGTTATCCAGTTGCGGTGGTGGGTCGCGCGCCTGATGCGCCCACGGCCTGGCCGGCCTGCTACAACCGGCTGGACACGCTGGTTAGCTGGCTTTACAGCTACGAGGCCGCCCATCCCAACTTCGTCGAGGTGATCGACTACGGCGACTCATGGTGCAAGCAGCAAGGGGGCTGCTTTACCACCGGCGGCCAGTATCTGGGCGGGCATGATCTGTTGGTGGCCAGGATCACTAACGAGCTGGCGGCCGGCCCCAAGACCGGCCGCTTTTTCACCGACGGCGGCATCCACGCGCGCGAGATCCCCACGCCGGAATTGGCCAAGGCTTTCATTGAGACCCTGATCGGAGGCTACGGCGTGGACGCCAACATCACCTGGCTGCTGGACCAGCGGGAGGTCTACGTGGCGCTAACCAGCAACCCCGACGGCCGCGCGCTGGTGGAGTTGGGCACAGGCACGGAGCCGCCCTACACTGGCAGCCCCTGGTATTGGCGCAAGAACGGCAACAACGGCATTGCCGGCTCGGCCGCCTGCGCCTGGCCGCCTACCAGCAGCAGCCATTACGGCGTCGACCTGAATCGCAACCACATCTTCAAGTGGAACATCGCCGGCGGCGGCAGCACGGCCGTCTGCGCGCAGGACTACCGCGGGCCGTCGGCCGGCTCGGAGCCGGAGATCCTGGCCTACGAAAACTTCGTGCGCTCGATCATCCCTGACCAGCGCGGGCCTGGCGACAACGACCCGGCGCCGGCCGACGCCACCGGCTTGCTGATCAACCTGCACAACTACGTCAGCGGCGGCGTCATCCTGGTGCCGTGGGGCTGGACGACGGCGCTGGCGCCTAACAACGCGCAACTGGTGGCTATCGCCCAGAAAATGCGCACCTATACGACGTCGCCGGTCTACAACTGGCAGTACTCTCTCTACCCGGTCAGCGGCAACACGCGGGACTGGGCATACGGCGAGCTGGGCATCCCGGCCTACGTGATCGAGCTGGACGGCAACGACTTCTTCACCACGTGCAGCCTGGTGCCGAACGTCATCAACAACATGCTGCCGCTGCTCAAGTACGCAGCCGCCATCTCCGACCGGCCCTACATGCGCGTCTACGGGCCGGATGCTCGCACGGTGGCCGCCAGCCCGGCCAGCGTGCCATCGGGCAACGCGTTCGCCGTCACGGCGCAGATCAACGATACTCAGAACGGCAGCCAGGCCATCGCCACCGCCGAGGTCTATCTGGTGCGCCAAGGCGGCCCAACGCCGGGCGACCCGGGGACGGGGACGGCCATGGCCGCAGCCGACGGCAGCTTCAACTCGACGGTGGAGAACGTCACGGCCGCGGTGAGCACGGCCGGCCTGGGCCGCGGCCGCTACGTGGCGTTGATCCGGGGCAAGGACGTGGGCAACAACTGGGGGCCGTTCTCGGCCGCGCCGTTCGAGGTGACCTGCTTCTACGCCGACCTGGACTGCAGCGGCGCAGTGGATGTGCTGGACGTGACCCAGGCGGCAGAGGGAGTGCTGGCCGCCTGGCAGTACGGCGCCTACGACCCCGTGTTCGACGTGAACG
>JBFYTD010000199.1:0-5112 GCA_041300885.1 Anaerolineae bacterium
CTGACGTAGCGGCACGGGATGCCCAGGCGGCGCAGCAGCGCGATCATGATATGTGTGAAGTCCTGGCACACCCCTTGGCGCAAGGCAATCGCCTCGTCGATGGTCGAGTCGACGCGCGTGCTCTGCGGCACGTATTGGAACGCCGCGTACAGGCTACGGTTGATGTGCAGGACGGTGGTCAGGGGATCGGTCGCTCGGCTAGCTAGACCCAACTCTGCGGCCAACTCATCCAGCAGTGGGGTCGGATGGGTGAAGGGGCCGGCCTGCAGCAGGTCCCAGAAGTCCCCAACAACGGCCAGCGCGTCGACGGCTTGCCAGGCGTCCATCGGCAGCGCCTGCGGCAGCAGCGGCAGGGGCTTGACATCCACCGTCGACTCGGCCACCAGGTGAATCTGTTGGTGCTGGCCGGGGATGTTGAAGTGATGCACGGCGTTGCCGAGATAGTCGAGGTAATTGGTGAGCTTGACGCGCGGGGTGATGGACAGAGCGAACTCGCTGAAGTACTGGTTGCCTTCAGCGCGCGGCTGCATACGCACCTCCATCACGCTCTCGTGGATCGGCGCACTATAGCTCAGGCGGGTTATGTGACGGATGTGGTAGATCATGCGATAATTGGGTGCGATCGTGATCGAGCGAGCTCAGGGCAAGACGGCCAGCTTCTCGTCGACGGGGTAGGCGATGTAGGTCTGGTGGACGTCGGCATGGATCTGGGCGCATTGCGCCTGGATACTCTCCAACAGGCTGCTCAGCTCGGCAGCCGTCACCTCGTCGATCTGTCCGTAGTCCAGCGTGGCCTTCAGCCGGCCAACGCGGCGGACGATCGGGTTGTTCTTGCGCGTGTCGGTGAACTCGGCGATGGCATTGAGCGCCTCGTTTATCCTGGTGGCCGCGTAGTTGACCGAGAAGGGAAAGGTGTTGTTGAGCAGGAGAAACTCGGCGATCTCCTCGAAGCGCAGGTCCGCGCTGTAGACCTTGCAGTAAGCCTCGAAGGCAGTGCAACTGCGCAGCAGGCTCAGCCGGTCCAGGTAGAGGTCGATGGCGTGCGGCAGCGGCTGGCCGGGCGCGCCATCCTCCAGGTAGGCCCTGACCAGTGCGGCCACGTTGGTGGCCCGCTCGATGTCCTGGCCAAGCTGGATGAAGTGCCAGCCCTCGCCGCGGTTCATGGTCGAGTCGGTGATGCCCTGAAAAAGATGCGCGCCTTGTTTGACGGCGTGAAAGAACTGGTGCGACTGGCCCCATACCGTGGCGATGTTGGCCCGCTGGGCGTCCAGGTAGAGGCGATTGATCTGTTCCCACATCTCTGTGCTGATCAACTCCCGCACCTGGCGCGCGTTTTCGCGGGCCTCGATGATGTGATGGACAACTGAGTTGTCGCAGTCGGCGTCGAAAGCCAACAGTTCAGTCACGGCTCGCGCTTTCAGAGGCGCATCAGCCGGCCGCGCCAGGTGCAGGCTGGCGAACAAGCGCTGCCACGACCGGTCCACGGCTTGCTGCGAGCGATCAGGGATCATATCCAGCGTGACATCCAGCAGGCGCGCGGTGTGTTGGGCGCGCTCCAGGTAGCGACTCATCCAGTAGAGGTTGTCGGCGACGCGTGAGAGCATGAATCGGGCTCCTGTCAGACAAACCGGGGCTTACTCGTTCAACACCCACGTATCCTTGCTGCCGCCGCCCTGTGACGAGTTGACCACCAGCGACCCGCGGCGCAGCGCGACCCGGGTCAGCCCGCCAGGCACGATGGTGATTTCCTGGCCGGACAGGACGAAGGGGCGCAGGTCGATGTGGCGCGCCTCGATGGCGTTGTCGACGTAGCAGGGCGCGCAGGACAGCCGCAGCGTCGGCTGGGCGATGTAGTTGCGCGGGTTAGCCAGGACGCGCTGGCGGAACTGCTCGCGCTCCTCGGCCGTGCTGTGCGGGCCGATCAGCATGTCGTAGCCGCCCGATTCGCCGACGGCCTTTACCACCAGTTGGTCCAGGTTTTCCAGCACGTGCTGGCGCTGGCGTGCGTCGGTCAGCAGGAAGGTCTCGACGTTACGCAGGATCGGGTCCTCGCCCAGGTAGTAGCGGATGATCTGCGGCACGTAGGCGTAGACAGCCTTGTCGTCGGCGATGCCTGTGCCCACCGCGTTGGCCAGGGTCACGTTGCCGGCGCGGTAGGCGTTGAACAGCCCCGGCACGCCTAACGCCGAATCGGGGCGAAAGACCAGCGGGTCCAGGAAGTCGTCGTCGATGCGTCGGTAGATGACGTCGACCCGTTCCAGGCCGGCCGTGGTGCGCATGTAGACGCGGTTGTCATGCACCAGCAGATCGCGGCCCTCGACCAGAGAGACGCCCATCTGCCGCGCCAGAAAGGTGTGCTCGAAATAGGCTGAGTTGAAAACGCCGGGGGTCAGCAAGACGATCGTCGGGTTGTCCGCGTGGGCCGGCGCCAATGATTGCAGCGTCGTCAGCAAGGCTTGGCCGTAGTGCATGATGGGCCGCACGCCGTAACTTTGGAACTGGCGCGGGAAGACCTGTTTCATCACCTGGCGGTTGGCGAGCATGTAGGAGACGCCGCTGGGCACGCGCAGGTTGTCCTCCAGCACCAGAAACTGGCCGTCGTCAACCCGCACCAAGTCGGTCCCGTCCACGGCGACATAGATGCCGCGCGGCACATCCAGCCCCCGCATCTCGCGCCGGTAATGCCGGCTGCTATAGACCATGTCCACCGGCACGACGCCATCCTTGACGATCTTGCCGTCGTGGTAGATGTCATGTAGGAACAGGTTGAGCGCTGTCAGACGTTGACTGAGCCCCCGCTCGACGGTTTTCCACTCGCTGCCTGTGATGATGCGAGGAATCAAGTCGTAGGGGAAGATGCGTTCGGTACCCTCGGAACTGCTGTAGACTGTGAACGTGATGCCCTGATTGAGAAAGGACACGTCGGCGGCGCTCTTGCGGCGGTTCAGCTCCTCGGCCGGTAGGGATAGCAGCCGATCATAGAGGGCCTTATAGTGTGGCCGTGGCTCACGGCCAGCCTGCAGGAGTTCGTCGTAGGCCCGGCCGGGGTCATAGGCGGCCAGCAGAGGAGAGTGTTCGTCGAAAGTGACAACGCTCATAGCGACATTCTTTCAGCGACGCGAAGATGTTTGAACGCCACCATTATACCGCCCGATGCATTGCCTTACAAGGGGGTTAGTACTACCCAAACGGGTGATTTTTCGCGTCGCGCGATCAGAAACCGGGTTTCTCCGAAGAAACCCGGTTTCTTGTTGCGCTAATCCTGCACCGCTTGGGCCGTCTGCAGGATGCCTTGCAGCGGGATGGCCACCCAGTGCGGCCGGTTGTTCAACTCGTAGCCCAGCTCGTAGACGGCCTTGGAGAGCAGGTAAGCGTCCAGCAGCGCCTTGAGCTCCTTCCGGTCCGCAGGGATGATGGGCGCGCCGGCTGCCACCTGGAGATAAGTCTGCAAGTAGGCCACCGACACCCACAGGTGCCAGTAGCGGGCCCAGGTCTCTAAGTCAGCCGCCGAACGCTGCGATCGATCGGGGCGATCGATCATATAAAAATAGGAGGCGTAGGCGGCGTAGTGGAAGGAGCGCAACATGCCGGCCACGTCTTGCAAGGGAGAGCCCTTCTGGCGGCGTTCGCTCAGTGGCCGGGCCGGCTCACCCTCGAAGTCGATGATCATGAAGTCGTCGCCGGTGTAGAGCACCTGGCCCAGGTGATAGTCGCCGTGGATGCGCTCGCGCAGCGCCGAGATGTCGCTTTCCAGCAAGGCGTCAAAGTTCTGGACGATGCGCTCTTCCAGATCCAGCACCTGGCGCGCCGTTTCCTGGCTGGCCGCCGGCAAGCCGGGGATGTGCTGGCGCAAGTGGTGGAAGATCGTCTCGGTCAGCTTGTGCATGTCGCGCTGCAAGTGCTGGCGGTAGGCCGGGCTGAAGGGCTCCAGACCAAAAACGGGGTCGTCCGGCTGCGAGGCCAGCGCCAGGTGCAGCTCGGCCGTGCGCTGCCCTAGCAGGCGGGCAGAGTCCAGGTAAGGGCCGATTGCCTCCGCCGCCTGGGCTGGGATTGGCTCCTGCGCCAGCGCCAGCAACGGCCGGCCGGGCAGGTCAGCCGCCCACGCTGGCGGCGCGTAGTGCGTCAAGGCCCGCTCAAAGTACTCGTGCAGCGAGTCCAGCGTGTAACGCCAGGCATCGCCCTGGTTGGGCACGAAGCCTTGCAGCAAGGCCAGCGCAATCGGCTCGCCGGTTGCGTCCCCGTGGCGGCGATACTCCAGCGCGCCGGCCACGGACGGGACGTGAGGGAAGGCCACCTTTTCGGTCAGGAAGCCGCCGATCTCGTAGTCGGGGTTGGCGCCCACCTCCAGCCGGCGGAAGAGCTTGAGCAGCAGCCGCTTGCCGTAGCGCACGTTGGTGTTGCTCTGCTCGACGCCCAGCACGTGAGGCGTCAGCGCCTCTCGGGGGTCGCCGCGCAGCCAGGGGAAGGCGATAGTTGACGAGGCCACGATGTCGCCGTTTTCGCCGCGCCACACGCGGCGCTCAGCGAAGGCGTCGAGCAGCATGGTATCGAACTCCTTGTTCCATACGGCGTCATACAGCACACCCTCGCCTTCTGCCGATTGAAGATTAGCGACTACGGCGTTGGGCCGCTCGCTGCGCAGCGTCTCAGCCTGCTCGCCCACGGCAAAGGCCAGCGGCAGCACATAGATTTCCGGCTCGCCGGCGGTGAAGAGCACGTTGACCAGGGTCAGGTAGACACCCAGGTCCAAGGGAATGGCCTCGACCAGCCGCACGGCTTGGATCGTGCGCGCCTTGGAGCCAAACCAACGCCGCGGCAGCAGGTAGCCGGGCAGGATCTGTTCCAACGCGGCCCGGCCGTCGCCGGTCAGAATGCTGGCCCAGGGGCCGGATGTGGTGAGGAGGGGGAGTTCTGGAGAGGATGAGGTAGGGTGCGGCACAACGATGCTCCTTTTTGCTTTACGGGCTAGCTGTAGAAATGCAGGCGCCCATGTGTTATCATATCTTCTTAAGTCGCAGCAGCGCCTGAGACTTAGCCATACGAACAAGGTGCTCGAGATACTGGTACTGCTCCCACTCACGTTCTTCTTCTGGGGTCAGTCCGCCCATGCGG
>JBFYTD010000200.1:0-5094 GCA_041300885.1 Anaerolineae bacterium
CCGCTGCACAGCGTCCATAGCTTGCGTTGCGCGGCCCGGTTCACCCGCCCCGGACAACACAGCCCACGCTTGGGCGATGCTGTCGATCTGGCACTCGGCGTCCTGGGCTGAGCCGAGGGGCGTGCCGTCGTCGTAGAAGGCGCGCAGGTACCAGCCGCCGTCCCAGCCACTTCGCTCCAGCGCCTGCCGGAGCGCCTCCGCTCGCTGCCGGTAGGCCGCGGACTGACCGGCGTCACCGCGGCGTTCGCACAGGGCGGCAAAGCGCGACAGCGTGGCGTGCAGGAACCAGCCCAGCCAGACGCTCTCCCCGCGACCTCCGGCGCCCACCCGGTTCATGCCGTCGTTCCAATCGCCGCTGCCCATCAAGGGCAGACCGTGGCCGCCGGATGTCGTGCCGCGGTCGAGCGCCCGACGGCAGTGCTCGTAGAGACTGGCGGCTTGATCGCCGGTCCGGTACTCACCGTATCGCTCCTCCTCGTCCTGGCCCAAAGGGGCGGCCTGCAAGAACGGTATCTGCTCGTCGAGAATGGTTTCGTCGCCGGTCGCGTCGATGTAGTGGGCGGTGACGAAGGGCAGCCACAGCAGGTCATCAGAACAGCGCGTCCGCACCCCGCGGCCTGAGGGGGGATGCCACCAGTGGAGCACGTCGCCCGCCTCGAACTGGTGTTGAGCTGCGCTCAGGATGTGTTGGCGCGCCAACTTGGGCGCAGCATGGACCAGCGCCATCACGTCCTGCAACTGGTCACGGAAGCCGAATGCGCCGCTAGATTGATAGAAGGCCGAACGACCCCAGATGCGGCAAGAGAGGCTCTGGTACAACAGCCAGCGATTCAGCAGCAGGTCCATGGCGGGATCCGGGGTGTGAACCTGCACCGTGCCGAGTAGGTTGTCCCACAAGTTATTGACAGCCAGCCAGGCGTCTTGGACTTGATCCGGGTCTTGGAAGCGCGTGGCCAGCGCCACTGCCTCGGCGCGATCGGCGCCCTGGCCGAGCAGGAACCACACCTCTTCGCTACTGCCGGGCGGCAGGTCGATGTGCACTTGGAGCACGGCACACGGATCGAGGCCGGCCTGGACGGTGCTGCTCAGGCCGATACGGCCCAGCGCCGCGGGTTGCGCCAGACTGCCCAGCCGGCCCAAGAACTCGCCGCGGTCAGCGGTCAGACCGTGGAGGCGCTTGCTGGCGGCAGCAAAGGCGACGCGGCCGCCGAACTCGGGTTGCCACGGGTTGCGCGCCAGCAACGCCTGGCTGGCATCATCAAACTCGGGTATGATGAACTGGGCGTCAACGGCACGCGTGACGCCGAGCACCCATTCGGCATAGAAGGTGGCAGTGATGCGCCGGGGGCGTTGCGTGGTGTTTTCGAGCCGCAATTGCACGATCTTGACCGGGGCGTCAGGTGGCACGAACAGGCGCAGCCGTTGCCGCAGCGCGTGGCTATTGTGCTCGTACATCGTATAGCCTGCGCCATGCCGCACCAGGTAGGGCTCGGCCGCTCCACACGGTTGCGGCGTGGGCGACCAAACCTCAGCCGTCTCCTCGTCACGCAGGTAGAGCGCCTCGCCGGGTCGATCCGTGAGCGGGTCGTTGGACCAAGGGGTCAGGCGGTTCTCACCGCTGTTCAGCGCCCAGGTGTAGCCGCCGCCGGACTCGGAGACCAGGAAACCGAACTCCGGGTTGGCCACCACATTGACCCAGGGGGCCGGCGGCCGCTGCCCTGGATCGAGGTAGATCATGTACTCGCGGCCGTCCGAACTGAATCCGCCCAGCCCATTATCGAAAGTCAGATCAGCAGGGCGGGCCACCGGCGGCACAGGGTATTCGTCTTCCACCCCGAAGGGCCGTTCCGGCGCGAAAGGTGGCAGCGGCTCCAGCCGGCGACGCGCCAAGTCCGGCTGCGCTGCATCGTCGGTCGGGTTGGCACACGGCACTGCGGCGCACGCGTCCAGGACAACCCGAGCCGCTGCCTCAAGCAGCATGCGGTCGGCTTCATTTAATTGACCGGCGTTTAGGATGAAGATCCCACCGCGCTGGTATAGCCAAATGTCGCTGCGTTGCAGAGCCAACAGACGATGGATCTGGTCGCGCAAGTCCTGGTTGTAGCCGGCCTGGCGCTGGTTCAGGATCACCAGGTCGATCTTCAATCCGCGTCTGCGCCAGTAAGCATGCGCCTGCAACAGTTCTTGAATGACGACCAGGCCTTCTTCCTCGGCGATGTGTACGAGCAGGATCGGATAGTCGCCCGAGATGCCATAAGCCCACAAGGCGGGCTGGCCGCGGGTGTTGGCTGCCAGCGTGGCCGGTGCGGCGCGCAGCCCCGGCTGGGGGTAAAGCAGGGCGGAAAGCAGCGTCTGGAAGCGCTCCAGTTCGACGGTGGACAGGCTCGACTGGCGCAGCTCCAGCTCGGCCTGCGAGCGGGCCTGGCCGATGGCGTGCTCGATGGCCGGTAAGCTTCGGTAACGCCCTGCTATGTCCAGCAACTTCGCACGTGAATCGGCGGCCAGGGTAAGGAACGCCAGTTGCACGGTCTGCCCCGGTTGCAGGTCAATCTCACGCTGTAGAGACATGATCGGGTCGAGCGTGGCCCCCACTGTACCGCTCAGCCCGGCCGCCTCTTGCTCTGTGCCGGCCGAAAGCAGCGCCTGCGGGGCGCGAACCGCGTCGCAGCCCCGACCCAGGAAGCGCGCCCGATCGCTTTCGTACGAGCGGCTGTGCGTGAGGCGTGCCTGCTGTTGGCCGCCCGCCCGCCTCTGGTTGTCGCCGGCGGCGAGCGCCATGTGCGCCAGGAAAACCGGAGCCTCGCTCTCGGCCCGCGGCCGGCGGCGGAAGAGCAGCGCATCCAGCTCGGGCAGATATTCGCTCTCGATGAAGAGCTTGTTGAAGGCCGGGTGGCGGCCGTCGGCCGGCGGCGCGGCCATGACGACCTCGCCATAGCTGGTTAGCGCCAGCCGGCGCGGGCGCTCGCCCCGGTTGTATAGCGTGATACGCCGGATCTCGACGTCGTCATCGGGGGCGACGGCGACCTCCATCGTCAACTCGATTTCGTGATCGGTGCGGCGGAATTCGGCCTTATGCGCATAAAAGCGGACATCGCTGGCAGCGGGGGATACACGAACGGGTTGGTAAGCCGCAGACCATAACGCGCCGCTGTCACGGTCCTGCACATAGAGCCAGGTGCCCCAATCGTCCAGCGTGGTGTCGGCGCGCCAGCGGGTCAAGTCCAGATCGCCCCAACGACTGACTCCACCACCGCTGGCGGTCATCAGCAGGCTATAATGCCCATTCGAAAGGGTGTGCACGTGCGGCGCGGGCGCGCCTTCGGCCGGCACGGCCCAAGGCAAGGCGATGACCGGCGTTAACGAACGCCGCGTAGGCGCCAGGTCGTCCGGCTGAGGCTTCTCCAGCGGCACGTCTGCGGGCACGCGCTCTTGCAGCAAGAGGTCCACACTCTGCAGACGTGGATCAGAGTGGAAACGTTGTACCATCACCCGGTCCTGACCCAGCGGAGCCTCCGACAGGTAGTTGTCCAGCGCCACCAGGATCATGCCCTGGTGATGCGCCATATACTCTTGCACGAGCGCGCGTTCCTGGCCGAGCGGCAGGCGGGCCGGCGTGAAGTCAACTGCCTCGTAAAGGCCATATACGCCCAGAGCGCCCAACTGGGTCAGGCGGGTCAGGTTCTCGGCGACCGCCTGGGGCTGGAAAGGCAGCGCCAGGAGCGAGGCATAGGGCGTGATGACCAGGTCTTCGGCCAGGTTGCGCTTGAATCCCAGCCCCGGCACGCCGAAGGCCCGGTACTGGTAGTTCATATTGGGATCGAAGGCATAGTAACCCGACTCCGAGATGCCCCAGGGCACGCCCTTGCGCCGGCCATAGGCGATCTGCACCTCAACCGCCGCCACCGCGCTTTCATGCAGCAGTGTGCCCACATAGCTGCGCATGAAGAGATCGGGCATCAGGTACTCGAACATGGTCGCGCTCCAGGAGAGGAGCGTCTGCATGCCGTCAACCCGGGTCATCGGCCGGCCCAGGTGCAGCCAATGGCTGCGCGGCACCTCATGTTTCGCCAGCGCCACCAGGCTGGCGATGCGCGCTTCTGAGGCCAGCAAATCGTAGAAGTTGCCATCCAGCTTGCCGGCGGTCACGTTGTAGCCGATGTGGAACACCTGCCGCTGCGGCTCGAACAGGAAACCGAAATCCATTTCGCGGAAATAGGCTTCGGCCAGGTCGCCAATCTGTTGCAATCCCCCAAGCAGGTCTTGAGCCAGGAGCTGGGCCGCAGCCAGCTTCTCATCGAAGGTTCGACACCAGGCGCGTGCCTCATCGAGCTGAAGTGCGCCGGTTGACGCAGGTGGCAGCCGGTCCAGTCCTGCTTGTAGTTGCGCCAGGGCGGCGTGGGCGGCAGCGCACCTCTCCGGCATCTGGTCAAGAGTCTGATCGACCGGCAGCGCGTCGACCAGAGCGCGGTAAGACTCGCCGAGTTCAACCGGCACACTGGAGTTTCTCAATAGTTGTGGAGGCTGCTGAAACAGCAACAGCCCCGGCAAAAGCATATTGAGGAAGCGCTGGAACGTAAAGAGCTGGTCGCTGATGCGGCCGGCTGCGATGCGGAGGCCGCCTAGCGCAGCCGTACTCAGGGTCGCTGCGTTTTCCTCCACCAACCGCGTCAGCAGCAGCTCCAGGCGCTGCCATCCCGCGCCGGCCACGTACGCCAGGGCCGGCAACCAGGCGTCCTTGTCATCTCGAACGCTCAACACGCGCTCCCGTAGCTCCCTGGCCAGCACACGAAGCTCCCCGGCTGCCGGGATATTCTTCGCCGCCTCCAGATCATATATGAACTCGTCCAGCAGCGCGAAGGTGTCGGCCACCCCCTCCCAGCGTTGCCAGCGCAGCACTGGCGTGCTCGGGATGCGCTGGCAGGCCTGGCCGAGGATGCACAGACAAGCTGCAAAGTTGCCACTGTCAACCGTGGAAACATAACGCGGCAGCAGGGGCTCCAGGGTGCGCGTGTCGTACCAGTTCAGAAAGTGTCCCCGGAAGCGCTCCAGGCGCTCCAGGCTCTCGAAAGTCGAACGCAGACGGGATACGAGGAT
>JBFYTD010000201.1:0-5080 GCA_041300885.1 Anaerolineae bacterium
CATGGCCTGCTCGACGCCGGCGCCGACGGCCTTCCAGTAGTCGCTGGTCACAGCCTTGACGATCACGGCGATGTCCAACTGGTCGCTGCCAGCGGCCGGTGCTGCCGGTTCAGCGGCCGGTGCTGCCGGGACCGGTGTGGCCGGCGGCGCGCAGGCAGCCAGGGCCAACAGTGCGGCCAAAACCACCAACAGTGTTACTCTCCATGTGCGGTGCATAGAACTCTCCTTGTGTGTTAGTAGAACAATCCGCTGGATTGTTCGGATGGAATCTCATTGTAGGACGCAATCCGGCCCGGACGGTTGCGTTACGACAGAACTAGCCCTGCGCGCGGCGGCGCAGGACGTCGACGTAGACCGCGCCGATGATGACCAGGCCGATGGCAACGATCTGCCATTCGGTCGGCACCTGGAGCAGCACCAGGCCATTGCGCAGGACGGCCATCAGCAGCACGCCGATCAGCGTGCCCCACACGGTGCCGACGCCGCCGGCAAAGCTGGCGCCGCCGATGATCACCGCGGCGATGGCGTCGAGCTCGTAGCCGACGCCGGCCGTGGGGTAGCCGGAGTTGGTGCGGCCGGCCAGCACCAGCGCGCCCAGCCCGGCCATCAGGCCGCACAGGCTATAGACGATGACCAGGGTGCGATCGACGTCGATGCCGGAGAGCCGCGCGGCCGCCGCGTTGCCGCCGATGGCGTAGATGTGCCGGCCCAGCGCCGTGTTGGACAGCAGCAGGTGGAAGATGACGTAGACCACCAGCACCACCAGCACCACCACAGGGATTGGGCCGATGGAGCCGGAGCCCAGCCAGAGCACTTGCGGCGCGCCGGCCCGGTCGAAGCCGGAGATGGGCGAGGCGCCGGTGATGATCAGCGCCAGGCCGCGCGCGACGTTCATAGTGCCCAGCGTGGCGATGAAAGGATGCGGCAGGTGCAGCCGGGTCAGCAGCAGGCCGTTGGTCAACCCCACGCCCGCGCCTACAGCCACACAGGCCAGCATAGCCAGGTAGGGGTTGACGCCCCACTGGATGGCCAGCAGCGCCAGCATCGACATGGACAGCGCCAGGATCGAGCCGACCGACAGGTCGATGCCGGCGGTGATGATCGCCAACAGCATGCCTACCGACAACAGGGCGTTGACGCCGCCTTGGCGGCCGATGTTCGACAGATTGTCCGCGGTCAGGAAGACAGGCGACGTCGCAGACAGCACCACCACCAGCGTGATCAGCCCAAACAGGGCGCCGAAGCGGCCAATGAACCCGCCCAAGGTCATCCCAAACAGGCTGCGCGGTTGTCGAGCGCTGTCGCTGGCTGGCATTTCAGTCATCTATCTCTGCTCCCATCGCAGCCGCCAGAATTCTCTCTTGCGTCGCTTGGTGGCGGCTGAGCTCGGCTGTGATGCTGCCCTCGTGCATGACCAAAATGCGGTCGCTCATGCCCAGTAGCTCGGGCATCTCTGATGAGACCATGATCACAGCCACGCCGTTGTCGACCAGGCTGTTCATCAGGCTGTACACCTCGATCTTGGCGCCGACGTCGATGCCGCGCGTCGGCTCGTCGAAGATCAGGATCTTGGATTGGCTGGCCAGCCACTTGGCCAGCACCACTTTCTGTTGGTTGCCGCCGCTCAGGAATTGCACCTTCTGGCTGACGCCGGGCGTGGCAATGCGCAGCCTGTCGACGAAGCCGGCCGCCTGCTCCCGCTCGTCGTCCAGTCGCAGCAGCAGGTGGGACGTCAGCTTGTCCAGGCTGGCCATGCTGATATTGTGCAGCACCGACAGCAGCAACACCAGTCCCTCTTGCTTGCGGTCCTCGGGCAGCAGCCCCATGCCGGCGCGAATGGCTGCCTGCGGCGACTTGACGTCCGTTGCCTGGCCGAAGATGGTGATCCGGCCGGAGTCAATCGGGTCGGCGCCAAAGACCGCGCGCATCAACTCCGTCCGTCCGGCGCCCACCAGGCCGGCAATGCCCAGAATCTCGCCGCTGTAGGCCGAGAAGTTGATGTCGTGCAGCGCGCCCGCCCGATTGAGCCCTTCTACCCGCAGCGCTTCCCCGCCGCGCCTGGCGGGCATCTTCGGGTACTGTTGGTCCAGAGTGCGCCCCACCATCAGGCGGATGATCTCGTCTTCGGTTGTGTCTGCCAGGTTGACCGTGGCAATATACTCGCCATCGCGCAGCACCGTGCCGCGGTCGCAGATCTCGAAGACCTGGTCCAGTTGGTGCGAGATGAACACCACCGCCACGCCGCGCGCCTTGAGACGGCGGATCACGCTGAAGAGCTGCCTGATTTCAGCGCCAGACAACGCGCTGGTCGGCTCGTCCATGATCAGCAGCTTGGCGTCCAGCGACAGCGCTTTGGCGATCTCGACCATCTGTTGCTGGGCCACGCCCAGCCCTGCCACCGGCCGGCGCGGATCCAGCGCCAGGTGCAGCTCGTCCAGCAGCGCCTGGGTGCGGCGGTGCATCTCCTTCCAGTCGATCCACTGCAGCGTCCGGTTGCGGAACGGCTCGCGGCTGATCCAGACGTTTTCGGCGATGCTCAACTGCGGCACCAGGTTGAACTCCTGGTAGATGATGGCAATGCCCAGATCCTGGGCCTCTTTGGGGGTGTCGATCTGGATCGGCCGGCCCTCCCAAAAGATCTGGCCCGTGTCGCGCTCGTAAGCGCCGGAGAGGATCTTCATCAGAGTCGACTTGCCCGCGCCGTTCTCGCCCAGCAGCGCATGCACCTCGCCCCGGCGCACTTCCATGTGGACGTTGTGCAGGGCGCGCACGCCCGGAAAGCTCTTGGATATCCCCTCCAGTTTGAGCAGGGGCTGGTTATCGGTCTGGCTGTCGTAGCCGGCGGACTCTGGCAAGGCGTCACTCCTGGTTGGGATAGCACTGTATTGTACTTATTGCGGCCCGACTGCCCAATCTTTCCACAGCGCGTAACGGCCCAGGCTGGTCAAAGGGGGACACCCAGCAAAGGTCGCAACACGACGACCGCGTCCTTGCGCAGCGACACCTGCACGGGCTGGCCGGCTTGCAGGGGGAGCGACGCATAGGTGTGGTCAGGCGCTCGCACTTCGATCTCGCAGCCGTTGGACAACAGCACCCGCCAGCGCTGAAAGCTGGCGCTGGCCTGCTGGCCGAGGACAACGCCGGCGGCCTGGTTGTGCTGCACCGCGCCCATCAACGGACGGTCAGGGTAGAGGAATTTGACGTCTTCCGGCCGAATGTAAGCCGTGACCGCTGCGCCCACATCGGCCGCTTGGGGAGGCGCCTCGACCAGCAGCCCATCCCAGTCCAGCAGCAGATGCTCCGGGCTCACGGCCAGCACACGCGCCTCGAACAGGTTGTGCAGTCCCATGACCTGGGCCACATGGCTGTTGGCCGGCTGCCGGAACACCTCATCGATGCGTCCGATCTGCTGCACCTGTCCATCCGACAGGATCGCCAGCCGGTGGCCGATGGCGAAGGCATCCTCCAGCCGGTGCGTCACGTAGATCACGACCAGGCGCTGTTCAGCCTGCAAGGCCGCCAAGTCCAGTTGCAAGCGCTCGCGCACGGCTGAGTCCAGCGCGGCGAAGGGCTCGTCCAGCAGCAGCACGCGCGGCTCAGCCGCCAGCGCGCGGGCGATGGCCACCCGCTGCTGTTGGCCGCCGGAGAGCTCGTGGGGATAGCGCAGGGCCAGATGCTCCATGTGCATGCGGGCCAACAGCGCACGGGCGCGCGGGGCCGCGTCGGGGCTGCGCCGGCCCAGCCGGCCGGACCGCAGCGGGTAGGCCACGTTCTCTAGCGCAGTCAGGTGGGGGAAGAGCGCGTACTGCTGGAAAACGTAGCCGATGCGGCGGCGGCGGGCGGGCACATCCAGCGCCGCGCCCGCCCGGTTCTTGCGCAGCAGCACCTGGTCGTCCAGGCTGATCGACCCCGCGTCGGGCGTCGCCAGTCCGGCGATGAGGTTGAGCGTGGTGGTCTTGCCGGCCCCGGACGGCCCAAACAGCACCAGGATCTCGCTGTCCACGGCCAGTTGGACACGCAGGTCCAGGCCGGGCAATCGCTTCTCCACATCCACCGTGAGCCGGGCGCCGGCCGGACCTTGCCGGCTACTCTGATCGGCCACTGCCTGCCTCCGCGGGCCTGGCGCCGCCGCGCTCGAAACGCCGCGCGGCCCACAGGCTGAGGAAAGCCAGCGCGGTCATGGCCAGCACCATGGCGTTGGCCTGCGCGTAGTCGCGGTTCTGCACGGCGTCGTAGATGGCCAGCGGCAGGGTCTGGGTGCGGCCGGGGATGTTGCCAGCCACCATCAGCGTCGCGCCAAACTCGCCCAGGGCGCGGGCCGCGGCCAGCACCAGGCCGGCCAGGATGCCGCGGCGGGCCAGGGGCAGCGTCACCCGCCACAGGACCTCGAGCTCCGACGAGCCCAGGGTGCGGGCCGCGTTTTCCAGCGAGCGATCGACGCCAGCGAAGGCGGCGCGGGCCGATAGCACCAGCAGCGGCAGGCCGACGATGGCCGAGGCCAGCGCGGCCGCGCCCCAGGTGAAGAGCAGTTGCACGTCCAGCCAGCCCACGACCGGCCCGTTGCGCCCCAGAAACAGCAAGAGGTAGTAGCCGACGACGGTAGGGGGCAGCACCAGCGGCAGGCTGATCAGCGTCTCCAGCAGGGTCTGGCCGCGGAAACGCCGCCGCGCCAGCAGCAACGCCAGCGGCAGGCCGACAACCACGATCAGCAGGGTGGCCACGGCCGTCACCTGCAAGGAGAGGCGCAGGGCGTCCCAGTTCATGGCGCAGCCTCCTCGCCAGGTAAAACAAAGCCGTAGTGGCGCATGATCGGCCGGCCGGCTGGGCCGTTGATGAAGGCGGCGAAGGCGCGCGCCGCGGCCTCGTTGCGGCTGCCGGCCACCACTGCCAGCGCCTGGTCGATAGGCGCGTGCAGCTCTTGCGGCACCAACACCCAGCGGCCTTCCTCTTGCAGGCTTAGCGATAGGGCTACGATGGCCACGTCCACATCCCCGCTTTCTGCGTATTGCAGCGTCTGGCGCACGTTCTCGCCCAGGATCAGCCGGGGCTGCACGGCGTCCCACAAGCCCGCGCTTTGCAG
>JBFYTD010000202.1:0-5054 GCA_041300885.1 Anaerolineae bacterium
TCATCCGTACCCAGCAAGGCGCGGTCGTCAGTCCCCAACAGCGCGCGATCATCGGTGCCCAGCAAGGCGCGATCATCAGTCCTCAACCCCAGCGGATCGATCAGCGCGAGCAATTGGTCCGCCAACTCGGCCTCGACCGGCGCGTCGCCGGACAGGCTTTGGCGATGCTCGGCCAGCGTCCGCACCAGGGCCAGCTTGTCCTGCCAACTGGGCGCCAGTGTGACGGCTGCGTCGCCCCAGGTGTAGGCCCCGCCGGCAGTGCGGCTGGCTTGGAGGTAGAACCGGCTCACCGCCTCGCGCAGGTCTTTGCTCCACTGGCCTGGCGCATCTCCCTCTGCTTCGCCGGGCGCGGCCGTTTCCACCCAGGTGCGCACAATGCCGGTATAGGCCGGGTAGTCCAGGGCCACTTGCGCCCGGAAGACCTGGCTCTCGTTGCCGCCAGCCGGCGCAGCCACGGCGGCCGGCGAGTACGTCTGGGCGCCCAACTGGTAGCCCGGCATGACCTGCGTTTGCAGGCGGGCGTTGGCGGAGATGGGCTGCGTGACTGTGATGGCCAGACCCGGCCGGCCGACCTGAATGACGGCCGCCTGGCCAAGCGAGGCCGGCTGGCTGGTCTCGATGGCCACAGACCCGCCGCGGTACAGCCACGTCTCCAGCGCCGGGACGGTCGTGGACAGGGCGTTGGTCCCGGAGATCACCAGCGTGAACCCCTCCCCGCCGCCATCCTGCGGCTGATAGCGCACCGTTGCCAGGCCCAGCTCGGCCACCTGCCTGACCGTAGTCTCCGCCCGATTGTCCAACAGCTTGACGTCGATGCTGGGCTCGGCCAGCCCGGCCGCATTGGTCACGCTGATGAGCAGGGTCGGGATCACCACGGGGTGCACCTGGACGTTGGGCTGCCAACCGTCGACCGACGCGACAGGAATCGAGGCGGACAGCGCCGACACGTTCTCGGCGCAGCCGATCAGCGCGGCGTCGCCGCTGTTGTCGAACACGCACACCCGGTCGCCATCCACAGCGCCGCGCACTTTGATGGAGTCGCTACGCCCCGTGCCGCCCAGCGCCACGACCGTGTCGTCGCTCAGCTCCGGGGTGCCGTGACGCTGAAACAGGAAGGCCTGGCCCTGCGCCACAGACACCCGGACCCCGCCCGCCGCGTCGCGCAGATCGAAGAAGCGCGCCGGCAGGGCTGCGCCGGCGCTGGCCGGCTGCACGAACTGCACCTGGGTGACAGCCAGCGGGAGCGCGGCCGGGCCAGGGTTGGCTGTCTCGCCGGGCCGGTTGACCATCGGATACTGGCGCTGGATGATCTCCCAATCCGAGTATTTGGTGGTGTAGGCAGCCAGGGTGTTGCGACACTCGCCCGGCCAGGCGACCACCGTCTTTCCTTCTCCGTCTTGCTGGTAATAGCGGGGATCGCTGAAATCCAGGAACTCGCTGTAGCCGTCGTCGTAGGCGGTGGTCATCGCGCTGCCCGCGCAGTCAACGCTGATTATGTCAACAATATTGCCCTCTGGGTCGGTGCGGTAGCCCAGGTAGTTGTCGGGCAGGAAGAGCAGGTGATGTCCCAACTCATGGGCAAAGGCCCGCCACCAATCGCGCCCCAGGTCGGCCCGGCTCTGGCCGAACGGATCCCACACCGGCCCCATGCGGACGGCGCCCGGGTTGTAGGCATCCTGGATCAGGACGCCGTCGCGGTCCCGTTCGTCCAGCGTTTGTTGCACAATGCCGCCCATGCTGGCCCGCGGGCGCACCCGGTTGTTGGCGTAGATCTGCACGTCCGAGGTCAGCCACTGTTCCTTGTTCTGGAACACGCGCACCCGGCCTAGCGCCATCTGGCCGTTGGAAAGATCGTACAGCACTTCCGACGCGCGCTGGAACGCCTCTTCGAGCTGCAACAGAAAATCGGGATCGCTGCGCGCGTCCCACTCGAGGGAAACGTTGAGGTCGAACAGCAACAGCGGGTTGTCAGGCGAGACCACCAATTGGTGCAGCAGGGTGTCGGTGGATACAGTCGTCGCCTGGAGGGTCGTGCTGACCGGCTGCGCGCTGGTGTGGTACAGGGTGTAGGCCGTGGTGATGGTGCGGGTGCGGGTGATGGGCAGCAGTGCCACCAGCGTGTCGCCCGCGACGATGGCGCCGCGGCCTTGCAGGTAGCCCTGGCCGTCGGTCCGGTAGGCGCGGCCGCCGCTGCCGATGGCTACGCCGCCCACTTGCTGGCCGGCCGGTATCCGGAACACCAGCGCGCCCGCCGCCAGCTCGGGACCGCCGACGGCGCCGGCGTTGAGCGCTTGCACCTGGACGCCGCGGGCGCGGAACGGCGCGGTCTCGGCGGCGACGTAGGGATGGGGCGCGACGCTGGCCGTCCGGCCTGGGCCGGCCCTGTAGTCAGGATACACCTCGGCGCGCAGCACCACGTCGTGGCTCTGGCCGAAAAAGCCGCTGGCGGCCATGTCCCACTGGAAGGTGGCCGCGCCCTGCGCGTCGAAGGCGGGGCTGCTGGCGCGCCACTCTTCCAGCGTTTGCTCCAGGTACGGACAGCCGGCCGACGGCTGGACGACGCGATCCCTGACGTCGAGGGTCTGGCCGGGTTGAAGGGCAAGGTTCCACTGGCCACCGCCGTCCAACGAGTAGCAGACCCGGACCGCCCCGGGCGCGTGGAAGCCAGGCTCCGAGACCTGCAAGGTGAACGGGATCACCCCCGACCGGCCGGCTGCTGTCTCTGGCGTCGACTCGGCAGCCGGGCCAGCGATGGTGACCGCCGGACCCTGGCCGGCGATGCTGCCGGCTTGGCCCAGTGTGTTCAGATAGACCTGATGCTGGCGTTGCCGTCGGCTTAAAACCAGGTCCGGGGCGCCGTCGTCGTTCAGATCGCCCACGGCCACTGGCTCGGCGAAGGCGTGCTCCTGGCGGCCGGCAGCCACGCTGGGGTCCAGCGAGCGCCGGGCGTCGAAACCGGCCCGCCCATCGTTGAGGAACACACCGGCGTCGGTCACGATATCCAGGTCGCCGTCGCCGTCGAAATCAACCGCCGTCAACGAGCGGATATCGTCCTTGTCGCCGCCCAAGGGACGCTCACTGCCAGCCCGGTCGAACATGCCCCGGCCATCGTTCAGGTAGACGGCGCTGCGGCCATCAAGGCCGCGCCGCGCTGCCGCTACATCGAGATTGCCGTCTCCATCGAAGTCAGCCAGCGCCACTGCCACCGTGCTGCTGGCGCCGGCGCCCAGCGCGACCCTGGCGCCGAAGCCGGCCTGGCCGTCGTTGAGGTAGACCCAATCCTGCTGTCCGTTGATGCCCCTGGACGTCCCAGCAACGATGTCGAGATCGCCATCCCCCTCGACGTCGCCCAGGGCGATGCTCTGCGTGCTCAAGTCGGCCGCGCCAAACTCGCGCGCGGGCAAGAACCCACCGCTGCCGTCGTTCAAAAAGATGAGGTTGCGCCCGCCCTGAATGGCCAGCACGATGTCGATCTGGCCATCGCCGTCGAGATCGCCGGCAGCTCCATCCAGCGCCAGGCGCCTCTGCTCATCCAGCGCGCGGCTCTCGGCGCTGCACGCCTCGCCGGCCTGGCACCCTTGCACGTTGAACAGCAGCAGGCTCGGCTGGGCAAAGTTGACCAGCACCACATCGGGCAGCGGGTTCTGGTCGAAGTTGCCAACCGCGGCAGCCGTCGTCCTGACGTCGCTGTCGCCCAAGCGTGCAGCCGGCAGAAAGGCGGAGTCTCCGGCGCTGCGGCCGGCGCCGCTGTTCAAATAGACAGCATTCGCGCCAGCCGGCCGGCCATCCTGCGCCACCACCAGGTCCAGATTTCCATCGCCGTTGAGATCGGCCAGTGTCGCATCGGATGGCTTTTCCAGCCCACTGCCGAACTGCTGCGCCAGGACCAGCTCACCGGCGCCGTTGTTGCGATAGATCACGCCGGGCTGCGAGTCGTTGACGAAGATCAGATCGACGTCGCGGTCGCCGTCGATGTCTGCCAGCGCTGCGCTGCGAGTCTTGTCGAAGTCACTACCGACGCCGGTTCCTGGCCCAAACTCACCCTGGCCGGCGCCCAGATAGACGGTGTCCTGCGCAAAGGGGTGCGCCGTGACGACATCGATCCGGCCGTCCCCGTCGACATCCCCGGCCGCCACAGCGCTGGTGACCAGCGTTTCGCTGGCAGCGCGCAGCTCGCGCGGCGGGAGAAACGAACCGCGCGCATCGGCCAGAAATACCCGCAGCCGGCTGTCGTCTGTGGCCTCGATCAGGTCAGGATGGGAGTCGCCGTTGAGGTCGGCCGCCGCCACATGCCTCTCGTCGTAGCGCTCCACAGCCCCTTGAACGGGGCCGGGATCTTCGCGGCACAGCCAGATGGGGCAATGCACCCATTTGCGACGTCCGCTGGCGCTGGCATCCGTCAGGCTGCGCGACAGCAACGTCCCGTCCCCCTGGTTGTAGAACAGCGCCGTTTGGCCGCCGCCGCCCACAACCACATCGAGGCCATTCCGGCGATCCAGATCGACCAAGACGACGCTGGTGCTGCGATCGGCGCTGACGCCGAGCGCGACAGGGGGCGCAAACCCGCCAGCGCCATTGCCCGGGTAGAGGTAGTCCTGGCCATCGTTGGCCACAACGATATCGTGCTGGCCGTCGCCGGTGACGTCGCCTATAGCCAGCGCAAGCGTCGCTTCGTTCGCAGCGCCCAGGGTCGTGGACGGACCGTACAGCGCCGGCCCGCCCGCCGCAGACGACAGGTCGCGGTTGCCCCGCTGGTTCAGATAGACGTAGTTCTGGCCGGCGCTGCCTGTGACCACATCCAGGTACCCGTCGCGGTCAAGATCGGCCAACCCCAGCGCAGTAATCGCGCTTCTGCCGGCCCCGAAGGCGAAGCTGCGCTGATAGTTGCCGGCGCCATCGTTGACGAAGACCACAACGCGTCCGGTTCTGCCCCCGATCACCAGGTCCAGATCGCCGTCGCCGTCCACGTCACCCACTGCCGCCGCCTGGGCAAAGTCGCTGCCGCTGCCGAACCACAGCGGATCGCCAAAGACCGGCGCGTCGGCGCGGGCCGG
>JBFYTD010000013.1:0-13044 GCA_041300885.1 Anaerolineae bacterium
AGCCCTGTTGATCGCTGCGTTAGTGTTGGTGGGATGTGGAGGCACAGAAGAGGAACCAGAGCCACAGGCCAAGATTCCCCTGCTGATGCCTCGCTTCACAGTGAGCTTGAATGACGCAGGTGTACCCAGCGTACTCGGTCTCTCGCTGGAATCCGTGGGCCGACTGCTGCGCCAAGATGTCAGCGGGCTGAAGGTGGACCCAGCCACGGTGCAGATGCTGAAAGGCGCCGGCATTCAGAACTTCGAGGCTGTGGCCACGGCCGAGGGTTTGTACCTCTACGTCAACGGCCAGCCCGTGCCCTACCTGGCCCTGGACGAAGAGACACGCGCCAACGTGGGCGATCTCTTGAAGCTGGCCGGCGTGCAGGATGGCACCTCCAACCTGGTGCAGAACCTGCTCAACAACAACGTTCTGAGCCGGGTGGGCGTGCCAGTGGTGATCAAGCTGCCGGTCGATGCTGGGGCCGAGGAAGCCGCGCTGCGCGACTCCAAGACGCTGCCGCGCGTGGACACGAACGAAGCCCGGGCCAACGTCGGCGAGAAGGTTTTGATCCTACACCTGGACGTAGCCCTGGACGAGCAAGGGGTGCCAACGATCGCCGGAACATCGATGACCGACCTACAGGGCGCTCTCGCTGAGGCTGGCCTGCCCGCCGATTTGAGCAGCATCAAGGTGGACCCCGCCATGATTGCATCATTGCAGGCGTCCAACGTGCTGCTTTTGCAGGTAGAGACCGAGCCCGAAGGACTTTACCTCAACGTCAACGGCAAGCGCCTGCCGCGGGTAGCCTGGGATGACGAGCGGCTGAGCAACGCCTTGGAATTGTATGGCAGCCTGGAGCCAGACAGTCCCTACATGCCCCTGCTGCAGTTCTTCTTGCCCTATATCCAGCCTGCTGATGTGGAGCTGGGCGTCTCTCTGCCTGTGCCCGCCGGCCAGGAGGCTCCTGCCGCTGCGCCGTGGATAGCTGACTAAAGCTCTCGCGCACCCTTTTGACCACAAAGGCCCGCAGCCAGATCCCTGATCGGCAGCGGGCCTTTTGATTTGCAATCAAGCGGCCGATGCACAACAGCGGTCAGGCCGCGCCATGCTCACCCGGCAGGGCATGCTGGTAGGCAATGGGCTGCACGCCCTGCTGCAACAGCTCGACGGCGTGGGGCAGCACCGGCAGGATCACAGCCAGGTTCTCCCGCACAGCCTTGGGACTGCCCGGCAGGTTGACGATCAACGCGCGGCCGCGCATGCCGGCTGCGGCCCGGCTGAGCATGGCATGAGGCGTCACCTGCAGGCTGGCCGCGCGCATAGCCTCGGCAATGCCCGGAGCGGGCCGGTCGATCACGGCCTGCGTAGCTTCGGGGGTCACATCGCGCGGGGCAAAGCCGGTGCCGCCCGTGGTCAGGATCAGATCGACCTCGCCGCTGTCAGCCCAGGCAACGAGCGCCGTCTGAATCAGCGCCTGTTCGTCAGGGACAATCTGGCGCTTGGCGATGCTGGCTCGAAGCTGCTCCTGCACCATCTGTGCAATGGCAGGCCCGCTCAAGTCGTCTGCCTCACCGCGCGCGGCGCGGTCGCTGACGGTCAAAATAGCAACGCGGATCATCATGGCCTCCTCACTGCTCGGGCCGGTCTTTGCGCAGCACCCCGGAGGTCTGCCGGAGTGGGCCTGACCGTGCCCGCCTTTTGAAAACGCGCAAAGGGCATCGGAGTCGCGCCGACATCCGATGCCCTCATTCGCTGAAACCAATATGCTCCTGCCTGGTCGCAGCCTGATGGCTGAGCCCATCCAGCGCAGTAGATCTAGCGCTTGGTGTACTGAGGAGCCTTGCGAGCGCGCTTGAGGCCGGGCTTCTTGCGCTCTTTCTCGCGCGGGTCACGCGTGAGGAAACCACCGCGGCGCATCAAGGGACGCAGCCGCTGCTCAGCCTGCGGCACATCCTCATCGCGATGAGAGATCGCGCGCGCGATACCCATGCTGACGGCGCCAGACTGGCCGGTGATACCACCGCCCTGCACCTTGACCGACACATTCATGCTATCGCGCAGGCCAGCCACCTCCAGCGGCAGCAAAGCTGAACGCTGGTCGGCCAGACGGGGGAAGTACTCTTCCAGGGGCAGGTCGTTGACGGTGAACTTACCGGTGCCCGGATAGAGTCGCACACGCGCTGAAGCTCGCTTACGCCGGCCTACGCCCTGGTAGTACTGCAAATCCTTGTCGTTATCCATGTCTTTCTCTCTCCTGATTCAACGCTCAGCCTACGCTCAGGCCGGTCAACCGACCGAACCCACTGCCGGCGGCTGGCTACATGGTGGCGAACGGCTTGGGCTGTTGCGCCTCGTGCGGGTGGCCCGGCGTCGCGTAAATCTTCAGCTTCTTGATCATCTGACGCCCCAAGCGGTTCTTGGGCAACATACCACGCACAGCGAAACGGAGCACGCGGTCGGGATGCCGGTTGAGCTGGTCGCGCAGCGAGATCTCCTTCAGGCCGCCCGGATAGCCCGAGTGCCGGTAGTAGAACTTCTGGTCCAGCTTCCGGCCGGTAACGCGCACTTTGTGGGCGTTGACCACGATCACAAAGTCGCCTGTATCCATGTGGGGCGAGTATATCGGCTTATGCTTGCCCTTCAGCACCGTGGCGATCTGAGTGGCCAGCCGCCCCAGGGTCATGCCCGTAGCGTCGATCACAAACCACTCACGCTTGATGTCTTCGGGCTTGGTTGTATATGTCCTCACGTCGGTTCTCCTGTACCTTACTTACCGAGTGTCATGCTGAGGGCTGCCGAAGCATCCCTGCTAGTACTTGACCTCGACCAAACACAGCCCGCAGGCTGGAGCCGGAGGGGCGGCCAGCGCTCGATTCTGCGCTGCCAACACCTCGCCAACGCTCTCAACGCTGCGCTGGCCTTTGCCGGTTTCCAACAGTGTTCCCACGATGGTGCGCACCATGCGCCTGAGAAAGGCGTTGGCCTCAATCTCAAAGTGCAGTGTCCAGCCCGTGCGCTGCCAGTCCGTCCGCAAGACCTCGCGAACCGTGCTGTCGCCCTGAGTCGGCTGACCAAAGCTGGCAAAATCGTGTGAGCCTACCAGCAGCGCCGCCGCCTGGTTCATCCGCTCCACGTCCAACGGCCGGGGCTCGTAGTGGGTGTAGCGCCCATGCAGGGGAGAGCGCCAAGGCGCTGTCCAGACTGTGTAGCGATACACCCGGCTGCGGGCGCTGAAACGCGGATGGAAGCTGGCATCGCTGACCCTGGCAACCTGCCGGACTGCGATATCGGCCGGCAGAAGCGCGTTCCAGGCTCGCTCCAGGTCAGCCAGGCTGTGCCGCCAGAGCAGGTCCGCAGCGATCACCTGGCCCTCGGCGTGGACGCCGGCATCAGTACGGCCTGCGTAACGGATGCGGGTCGGCTGTCCAGTCAGGCGTTGCAACACCTGCTCCAGCGCTCCCTGCACCGACGGCCGGTCTGTCAGGAGCTGAAAGCCGTGGTACTCTGTACCGTCATATTCGACCAGAGCACGCACGGAAAGCTGGGGCTGAATGGCGTCTGGCGCAGGCTGTGTGGTCGTTGGTCTACTCCTCCACCAGCTCGATCTGCACCATTTCCGCTCCGTCGCCCTTGCGCGGGCCGAGCTTGGTGATGCGGATATAGCCGCCAGGCCGGCCGGCATAGCGCGGGGCCAGCTCGTTGAACAGCTTCCTGACAACCGTTGGGTCGTTCAGGCGGGCCATGGCAAGGCGCTGAGCATGCACCCGATTATCCACAACACCATGCTTAGCCAGCGTGATCAGCTTTTCCGCCAACGGACGAACCGACTTGGCCTTGGCTTCCGTGGTATGGATGACCTCGTGCGTAAACAGTTCTTTGGTTAGATTACGATACAACGCCTTGCGCTGACCACTGTTGCGGCCAAGCCGGCGACCTGCTCTTCTATGTCTCATCGATTAGATCCTCTAATTGGTCCAGGTACCGTGGTGGCCACACCTGCCCTGCCACGCGGGCGTTCGAGGCAGGTGCGCCCCATGGGTCATCCAGCTTCGCCGCCGGAGGTCATTGCCGCCAGCAACGCGTCTACATCGATATCGATGCTGGAATCGTCACCCAGATCCTCTTCATCCAGCTCGGCGTTCTCAGAAGCCGCTTCGATTTCCTCGGGATCCGGCAGCCTGACGTGCTCCAGGAAGCCCTTGGCCTGAAGCTGGTCCATCAACTCGTCCAGCGATTTCTGGCCAAAGTTGCGGATGCTCAGCAGCGATTCCGGTCCCTTTTCCAGGCGCTGAATCACCTCACCTACCTTGACGATGCCAGCCCGTTTCAGGCAGTTGTAGGCGCGCACCGAGAGCTCCAGGTCCTCGATCGGCACATCAAAGACGTGCATAGGAATCGATTCGTCCACAACCTCTTCGGGTGCGATGCTTGCGGCTTCGACCCCGGCGATCAACGACAGATGCTGCAATAACAGCTTAGCCGCATCGCTCAGGGCCTGCTCAGGCTCTATGGCGCCGTCGGTCCAGATCTCCAGCACCAGGCGATCGAAGTCGGTCTGCTGGCCGATGCGGGCGCGCTCCACGTGGAAGGACGCCTTGCGCACGGGGTTGAAGATCGCGTCCACCGGAATCTCGCCTAACGGCACCTTGCCGCGCTCTTCAGCCGGGGAATAGCCCCGGCCCAGACGAATGACCAGCTCGACGAACAGATCAACGTCGTTGCTGTCAGCCGTCAAAAGCAGCAGATCAGGGTTGATAATCTCGATTTCAGGTGGGCAGATCAAGTCACCGGCGGTCACTGGACCTTCGGCGTTGACCTGCAAGCTGACGCGCACCGGATCGTTGCTGACGCTTTTGACGCGCAGTTGCTTGACGTTGAGGATAAACGCGGTCGTATCCTCGCGCACGTGAGGGATCGACGAAAACTCGTGATGCACCCCTTCGATGCGGATGGACGACACGGCTGCTCCTGTCAACGACGACAGCAACACACGACGCAACGCGTTGCCCAGCGTCACGCCGTAACCGCTTTCCAGAGGCCCAATCACAAAGCGACCGTATTGCTGTGACTTGGCCTCGCATTCAATTTTCGGCAGTACAATGCTAAGGTTTAGCAAGTGTCACCCTCCTCTGGCTGCTGCTCGCTTCGGCACGCCTGGGAGAATCTGCCCCACCGGCACGGGCCCACTGTCGGGCACCGTCCGATGAGGCAGGTGGCTCTCAAGCGGCTGGCAGTCTGCGCCGCCAGATGTTACAACTCTCTTCTGCTGGCTACCTGAAGTTGGTCGAGCAGGCATTTCATTACACCTCATCTCAACATCAGGCAGCTACAGCAGCAAGAGTTGGCGTTAGCGGCTGTAGAACTCGACAACCAACTGCTCGTTGACAGGAATATCGATGTCAGCGCGCGTTGGTCGGCTCAGCACGCGACCGGTGAGGGCCTCGCTGTCCCGGCTCAGCCAAGGCGGCGTCGGGCGTTCGCCCATAAACTCGCCAACCACAGTTCGGAAGTACTCCCGGCTGCGGCTCTCAGGGCGCACGGAGATCACGTCGTGGGGCTTGACCAGGTACGAGGGTACGTTAGTCTTACGGCCGTTTACAACGATATGACCATGCCGAACGATCTGGCGGGCTTGGGCGCGCGATTGGGCCAAGCCCAACCGATACACCACGTTGTCCAGGCGGGACTCCAACACAATCAGCAGAGTCGCGCCGGTCAAGCCCTTGGTGCGCAATGCATAGCTGAAGTAGCGACGGAACTGGCGCTCCATAACGCCATAAATGCGCTTGACCTTCTGCTTCTCGCGCAACTGCAACGAGTAATCACTTTGATTGCGCTTGAACTGCGCCTTTTTTGCATGTGCGCCGGGCGCATAGCTGCGGCGCTCGAAAGCGCACTTGGGGGTCAGGCAGCGATCGCCCTTAAGATAAAGCTTCTGACCTTCGCGCCGACACAACCTACATACAGCATCCGTATACCTTGCCAAGTTATTGCCTCCTATGATCTCAGTCTGGAGAGGTTTACGGCTTGGCGACCTTCGTCCCTCTCAATTTAGGCTTACTTTCTTTTCTGCAAGCTCTTTCCTGGCAGGCAAAAGCCAAGCCAGGGTCTCTGACCCACGAAGGGTCTCAGTCCTCGCTGCCTGTGCAGGATTTAGACACGTCGCTTCTTGGGCGGACGGCAGCCGTTGTGCGGCAGTGGGGTCACGTCGGTGATGCTGGTGACCTTTAGCCCGGCAGCCTGCAGCGAACGGATAGCGGACTCGCGGCCAGGGCCAGGGCCCTTGACGTACACATCCACCTCGCGCATGCCCATATCCATGGCCTGTCTGGCGGTAGCACTGGCTGCCAACTGAGCGGCATAGGGCGTGCTCTTGCGCGACCCCTTGAAACCAACACTGCCCGAACTGCTCCAGGAAACCGTGTTGCCCTGGGGATCGGTGACGGTCACGATGGTGTTGTTGAAGCTCGCCTGGATGTGCGCCTGGCCATGGGGCACGGTCCGCTTCTCACGACGTGGTCCACGACGTACTGTGCGTCTTGGCTTTGCCATGTATCTATTTTGCTCCTTGACTTGCTTACAAATCAGAGTTCGGAAGCCGCCGCAGCGTCTGAACCAAAGTCCGTCGCGAACATCCAGATTCGCTCTGGAACCGGCGACTTCCAAACTCTGAGCAGGAAACTACTTGCGAGCTCGCTTCTTGCCAGGCACCGTCTTGCGTGCGCCGCGTTTGGTGCGGGCATTGGTACGGGTACGCTGGCCGCGCGAGGGCAGGTTGAGGCGATGCCGCATGCCGCGGTAGGCATTGATCTCCTGCAACCGCTTGATGTTCATGCTGACTTCGCGGCGCAGATCGCCCTCGACACGGACGTCGCGGTCAATGATCTCGCGCAGCTTGGCCACATCGGCTTCGCTCAGATCGCGAATTCGTATGCCCTCGTCGATATTGAGCTTACGCAGGAGGTCGGCGCTGGTTGTGGGGCCGATCCCGTAGATGTAGGTTAGCCCGATCACGACTCGCTTGTCGCGTGGCAGGTCAACACCGGCAATACGTGCCATATTCTAGCTCCTTGGTTTCACTTTCCAGTGATCGGTGACACTTGCACCTGCGCTGCGCTCCGTAGCAAGTGCAGGTGTCGGTAAGCGGTGATCGGCGCCGAAGCAACTGTCGGCACGGATCACGGATTACTGATTACTGGCCACTATCCCTGGCGCTGCTTGTGCCTGGGATTTGTGCAGATAACCCGCACCACGCCGTGGCGCTTGATGATTTTGCAGTTCTCACAACGTCGCTTGACTGATGGCTTAACTTTCATGTCTACTTTTCTCCTCAAACGAGCTGCCAGGTGTCATGCTGAGGGCCGCCGAAGCATCCCTTTCTCACAAAAGCAAGCAACTCTCGACTACAACCTCGTCAGCACCTCGGCCTCGCCGTTGCTGATGGCGATGGTATGCTCGAAATGAGCTGACAGCCGGCCATCGGCCGTCGATACCGTCCATTGGTCGTCGTGCAATTGGGTCCGCCAGGTGCCGGCGTTGACCATCGGCTCCAGGGCAAAAGTCATGCCCGGCGCCAGCTTGCGATTCATGGCCGGATACATGCGGGCCGCCTCAGAACGCTCAGGCACATAGTTCAAGATCTGCGGCTCTTCGTGCATCTTACGGCCTACGCCGTGGCTGGTATACTCGCGCACCACAGCAAAACCCTGGCCCTCAGCATAGTCCTGCACGGCCCGGGTCACGTCGATAAAACGATTGCCGGCCTTGGCTGCGAGGATACCGGCCCACAAGCTGCCTTCAGTCACCTCCAGCAGCCGCTGCGCCTCGCCGTTGACCTGGCCTACCGGGTAGGTCCAACCAGAGTCTCCGACGTAACCCTTGTACAACACGCCTACGTCGATGCTCACCAGATCGCCATCCTTCAACACGCGCTGACGGCTGGGGATGCCATGCACCAGTTCTTCGTTGATCGACGTACACAGCGTCGCCGGGAACACCGGCCCGCCATCTTTGGCGTTGGGATAGCCAACGAAGATTGGTATGGCGCCGTAACCACGAATGATCTGCTCCGCTGCTGCGTTGAGATCAGCCGTAGTCACACCTGGTTGGACCATCTCGCGCATGCGAGCATGGACTTCGGCCACAATCCGACCGGCCGAGCGCATCAGTTCCAATTCCTGCGCAGACTTGATGCGAATGCCGCCGGTCTTCCGAGTCAAGGGTAACATCATTTGCCGTGCAACACTGTCTGTATAGCATCCAACAGAGCTTGCCTGACTACCTCAATGGCCTGACTGCCGTCGATGAACGTCGTCAGGTCTTTGGCGTAGTAGTAGCCGATCAGTGGCGACGTCTGTTTGTAATAGACATACAGCCGATTGCGCACCGTCTCCAGTGAGTCGTCAGAGCGCTGGTACAGCTCGCCGCCGCAGGCGTCACATACGCTTTCTACCCGGGGCGGGTTAAAGACCACGTGGTAGGTGGCGCCGCAGTTGCGGCAGACCCGCCGGCCTGTCAGCCGGGCGATCAACGCATCGTCGTCAACGGTTAGCACCGGGACCAAGGCGATCCTGCTGCCCTGGCCGGCCAGCATGCCATCCAGCGCGCTGGCTTGTTCCAAGGTGCGTGGGAAGCCATCCAGGATAGCGCCACGAGCGCAGTCGGGCCGCTGCATACGGTCCTGCACCATGCTAATGGTCACGCCGTCTGGCACCAGTTCACCGCGATCGATGTAGCTTTTGGCCAGCAAGCCCAGTTCTGTTTGGTTTTTCAGGTTCTCGCGAAACAAGTCACCGGAGGAGACCTGTTTCAGTCCAAGTTCTTTCTCCAACATGGCGGCCTGAGTGCCTTTGCCAGCGCCAGGCGGCCCGATGAAGATCAGATAAGCAGGATAGGTTGACGTCATTGTCGTACCCTCCCGAGGGCTTGTCTGCCCTGCGACTGGCCGGCCGCAGCTTGTCGCTACGTTTCGGACAGCTTAGCGAATAAAACCCTCGTAGTGGCGCATCAAGAGCTGCGCCTCCAATTGCTTCATGGTGTCCAACACGACGCCCACCACGATCAGCAGGCCAGAGCTGGAGACCAGCAACTGTGTGTTGGATGTCATATCTTGTCGGGTAACAAGGCTCACCAGCCAAGGCAGGATTGCGATGCCGCCCAGGAACAGGGCGCCGACGAAGGTAATGCGGCTCATCACGGCGTTCAGGTAGTCCTCGGTGCGCTTGCCCGGCCGGATGCCCGGCACAAAACCGCCCTGCTTCTGCAAGGATTCAGCCAGGTTCTGCTCCCTGAAGATCACGTCGGTGTAGAAGTAGGTGAACGCAATGACCAGCACGAAGTATAGAATCCAGTAGACCGCGCTGCTGGGCGTCAAGGTGTTGGTAAAGAACTGAGCGATGCTGCCGATAATGCCGGGAGCGTTCTGGAAGTAGCTGGCGATTGTGCCAGGAAACAGCAGCAGACTCTGGGCAAAGATGATCGGGATCATGCCCGCCGTGTTGACACGCAGCGGAATGTAGGTGCTCTGGCCGCCGGCTACCATCAGTCGGTTGCCGCGCATCACCCGTACTCGTTTTCCATATTGCACCAGAATGCGCCGCTGGCCTTCCAGCACGACGACGATCACCGCCATCGTCACGACCGTCACCAAGATGAACAGCATCAACAGCACGTACTGCTGCGTCTGGACCAACTGGCCCATGTTGGCAGGCAACTGAGAAACGATGCCGCCGAAGATGATCAGCGAGATACCGTTGCCGATGCCCTGCTCGGTGATCAACTGGCCCAACCACATGGCAAACATCGAGCCTGCCACCAGCGAGATCAGGATCGTTAGCGAGCTGAACATCGCAGGGCCGCTGAAGCCGAAGCCTGGCAAGGCGCCTGCTCGCTGCAGGATCGTCGCCTGGCCAAAAGCCTGCAAGAGCGCCAACGGGATAGTCAGCAGGATGGTGATTTGATTCATCTTCTGCCGTCCCTGGTCGCCTTCCTTGCTCAGCGCCTTCAACGACGGGATGATCGGGATCAACAACTGCATGATGATGGTGGCTGTGATGTAGGGATAAACCCCCATCGCCATCACCGAGAAGTTCTCCAACGCGCCGCCCGACATCAGATTCAAGAATCCAAGCAGGGGGGTGTCCTCGAAGAGCTGCGCCAGCACCTGGGTATTGACTCCTGGCACAGGAACGGCCGCCGCTGCCCGATAGATGGCCAGAATGCCAAGGGTGACCAGGATTTTCTTGCGCAGGTCGGGCAGGCGCATGGCGTTGCGCACGGCTGTGATCATATGGGTTTAACCTCCTGGATCAAGCACCAGGCTGGCAGCCACGAAAAAGCGCAGCGCACCAGCCTTGGAACGATGGCTGACCGGTCCTAGACCTCAATGATCTCCACCGTGCCGCCGGCTGCCACGATCTTGTCTTGGGCAGCTTTGGACACCCGGTGCGCCTTGATCTTGAGCGGTCGGTCGATGTCGCCCTCGGCCAGGATAGCTACTCGATCGGTCGCTTTCTTGATAATGCCGGCAGAGGCCAGGGTCGCGGGCGACACCTCACTATCGGCAGTGAAATCCTCCAAACGGGCCAGGTTGACCGGCTTGAACTCCACACGCCAGATATTGGTGAACCCACGCAGATGGGGCAGGCGACGCACCAGCGGCAACTGGCCACCTTCGAAGTAGGGACGAACCCCACCACCGGATCGGCTGTTCTGGCCCTTGGTGCCACGGCCTGCGGTCTTGCCTTGGCCAGCGCCCGGGCCGCGGCCAACGCGTTTGCGATTCTTTTTGGACCCGGGAGCGGGCTGTAGATCATGCAACTGCATGCTCGACTCCTTTTATTCCACAACCTCGACCGTCACAAGATGGCCGATGCTATCGATCATCCCGCGAATGGCCGGGTTGTTGACCTGCTCAACAGTGTCTCCAAGCCTGCGCAGACCGAGCGCCTGAACGGTGCGCTTCTGGCTCTTCTCGTAGCCGATGGCGCTTTTCACGTAGGTCACACGCACGGTCTTGGCCTTGGGGTCAATGTTCTTAGTTTGCATTGCGACTCCAGAAGGGCATCACGCTTTCGATCGGCTTGCCGCGGCGCTGGGCCTCAGCAGCCGGGTCCTTGAGCGAGGTCAGGCCCTTGTAGGTAGCCCGGACCACATTCAGGATGTTGGCGCTGCCCATGGACTTAGTCAGAATGTCCTTGATGCCTGCCGCTTCCACTACCGCGCGCACGCCACCGCCGGCAATCACACCCGTACCCGGCGAAGCCGGCTTCAGGAGCACCTTGGCGGCGCTGAAATCGGCCACGATCTCGTGCGGAATGGTGCTTCCCAACATCGGGATCTTGCGCATATTGCGCCGAGCGCGCTCGCCACCCTTGCGGATAGCCTCAGGCACTTCGCGCGCCTTGCCGACGCCGATGCCCACACTGCCATTATTGTCGCCCACGACGACCACGGCGCGGAAAGCGAAGCGGCGGCCACCCTTGACAACCTTGGCCGTACGGGCCAGGTGTACGACGCGCTCGTCCAGCTCTTCACGTTCCTCGGCTTCGCGAGGTCGTTGTTGTCTCTTACGCTGTTGCTGCTGCTGTTGCTGTGCTGCCATTATTCCTCACTGCCTTGAAGCGGCTAGAAGTCCAGCCCACCTGCTCGCGAGGCCTCGGCCAGGGCGCGCACGCGCCCATGATACGGGTAGCCGCCGCGGTCAAAGACCACCTGCTTGATCCCATTGGCCAGAGCACGCTCGGCCACCAGGGCGCCGACCAGTTTGGCCTGCTCCGTCTTGTTGACGCTCGATGCGTTGCCGCTGATCTCGCTGTCCAGCGTCGAAGCAGCTACCAACGTCGTTCCTTTATCGTCATCGATCACCTGAGCGTAGATGTGGCTCAGGCTGCGAAACACGTTCAATCGCGGCCGCTCGGCGGTGCCGTGAACGCGGCGGCGGACACGCTCATGTCGTCTACTGCGCAAGACATTTCGACTATCTTTCGCCATAACCTTATCTCCTAAGTCCTGCAACCAGGTCAGATCCTGATTACCACCGGTGATTGGGAACCGTCCCAAAGGGAAACAACCACCGCCAACAGGCTTACTTGCCAGTCTTGCCCTGCTTGCGGCGGACAACTTCGCCTGCGTAGCGAATTCCCTTGCCGTGGTAAGGCTCTGGCGGCCGCACTCTGCGGATCCGGGCTGCTGTCAGGCCTACGAGCTCCTTGTCAATGCCTTCGACGCGGACCTTGCCTGCCCTGGTATCGACCGTATAGCTGATCCCCTGGGGGGCATCCATCTCGACCGGATGGGAGTAACCCATGTACAACACCAGCTTGGGGCCCTTCATCTCTGCGCGGTAGCCCACGCCCTGAATCTCCAGGTCCTTCTTGAAGCCAGTCGAAACGCCCGTCACCATATTGCTGAGCAGCGCGCGCGTCAGGCCATGCTGCATGCGATGGATGCGGCCATCGGTCGGCCGCGAGATGGTCACGACGCCGTCCGAGATCTCAATGGCCATATCGACGTTGAAGCTCTGCTCCAACTGGCCCTTGGGACCTTTTACGATCACCTCGTTGCCCGGCTTGACATCGACGGTAACGTTTTTAGGAAGAGAAATGGGCAATCGTCCAATTCTTGACACACTACACCTCCAATGGAAGACGAGTTAATTGCTTGCTACGATAATGACTTGGCTCGTGTCGTGCTGAGGCCGCAGGGACCAAAGTATCCCTGGTTCTCGACACGCGCTCAAGCTACCAAATGTAAGCAATAACCTCGCCGCCCACCTTCATGCGCCGGGCCTGTTGACCGGTGAGGATCCCGCGCGGCGTTGAGACGATGGCAATGCCCATCCCGTTGAGGACCCAAGGAATCTCCTCGCGACCCACATAGACCCGACGGCCGGGCTTGCTGACACGCCGCAGTTTGGAGATCACCGGCTGGCGATCGTCGTCGTATTTCAGTATGACGCGCAGGTAGGGTTGCGGCTCATCCCGGGTAATCTGGTAGTTCTTGATATACCCTTCTTCTTTCAGGATGCGCGCAATGGCGACCTTTACCTTCGAGCTGGGCAT
>JBFYTD010000203.1:0-5020 GCA_041300885.1 Anaerolineae bacterium
CTGCGCTACGCCGAGCGCCTGCAAGCGGCGGGAGTGCCGGCCGTGCTCACGCGCTACGACGGCATGATCCACGGCTTTCTGCTGTTTGCCGATCTGTTCGACGAGAGCCGGCGGGCGCTGGATGAAGCAACCCTGTGGGTGAGACAGGTTACCGCCGGAGAAAGCACCCCTGCGCGCGATCCTGCCGGCGCGTCTGGCTGAGGATTATCTTGCGCGACGCTAGTACAGACGGGCGGAAGTGAACCAGTGGTATCGTAGAACAATCCGCCGGATTGTTCAGACGCAATCCAGCGGATTGCGCTACTAACGAACCGCCGGCCCATTTATGCCCGTCTGTACTAGCCTTCCCGGACGACATGCACCGTACGCTGCGGGAACGGGATCGTGATCCCTTCCTGGTCGAAGCGCCCCTTGACCTGCTCGCGCAGGTCGTTCTGCAAGGCCCAGTAGTCGCTCGACGCCACCGCGGCGCGCACGCCCAGGTTGACGCTGCTGTCACCCAGCTCGGTGACCAGGATCTGCAAGGGCGGGTCGGGCAGGACGCGCGGGTCAGCCGCCACCAACTCCTCGATCAGCCGCCGCGCCGTGGCGATGTCGTCGCCGTAGCCGATGCCGAAGGTCAGGTCGGTGCGCAGCACCTGCTTCTTGGTGAAGTTGGTGATGCCGGCCTGCTGGATCTCGCCGTTGGGCAGGATCACCACCCGGTTGTCCCAGCGCACCAACACTGTGTTGAAGAGCTGAATCTCCTCGACCGTGCCGGTGACGCCCTTGGTCTCGATCAGGTCGCCGATCACGAAGGGCTTGAACAGCACGAAGTTGACCGAAGCGGCCAGATCGCGCAACGACTGCTGCAAGGCAACGCCCAGCAGGACCAGTACGATACCAACCACGGCCACAACGGTGGTTGCCGGCACGCCCAGAACGATCAGGGCCAACATGATGGCCAGAATCCAGACGCTGTAATAGGTCACGGAGAGGAACAGCGACTCCATCGATGGCGTCAGGGTGGCTCGCGCCAGCACCTGAGCCAGCCAGATGCGGCTGCGGCGCGCCAGCCAGCGGCCGGCCACCATGATCAGGACGGCGATGCCGACGCGCAGCAGCACGAGGAGCACGTCTGCGAGAAAGTTGTCAGGGAGTGTGATCTCCATGGAAAAACCTCGTGGCGCTCTTTGCGCCTGGGGTGAAGTTCGTGAGGCGCCTGTGGGCGATCAGCGGCGCATGGGGCCGAGCTGGACGGCGATGCCGATCACCATCAAGACGATCAGCGGGATGGCGCCCAGCGTGTCAGGCAGAGCCACCAACTGGTCGAGGCCGCGCAGCGCCAGCTCAGCGCCGATCAAAGATGACAGCACCACCAGGCCCAGCTCAAACAGCCTGGATAATAGAAACGCGCCGATGATGCCGCCTGCGATGAAGATCACCGCCGACAGCAGCACGCTTGGCTCGGCCGGGGTGAAACTGAAGGCGGTGAACAGCCACGTCAGGCCGATGCCGCCGGCCATGAAGCCTACCAGACCGATCACAAAGCGCTGCCCTACCACCGCCAGCACGGCAAACAGCGCGCCCATCGCCAGCGGCACAAACAAGGTCATGGCCTGGGATGCGTCGTCGAACAACTGCTGGGTCAGGAACAGACCCAGCACAAAGCCGGCCGCTCCAGCCAGCAGCCAGTACAGTCGCCGGCCGGCCAGCAGCAGGACGCTGCCCAGAGCGATTTGGAAAAGTCCGGTCATGCGGGTATTCTCCTCGACGTGCGTCACGTTGGTAACTACGGGCTAATTGGCCTCGAAATCTTTCAACGCCAGCTCATACTGCCGGCTCGCAATCGTCCCTAACCGGGCCGGCCAGCGGCCGGTCAGCGCTTGTACGATGCGGCCCACGTGGACGTGGCTGTTTTCGATGAAGACCGTGTAGCGCTCTTGACGCTGGCCGGCGGCCGCGGTGCCGGCTACGTACAGCCCCGGCACATCGGTCTCCATGGTGGCCGGGTCGAAGCGCGGCGTCTGGCTGGGGCCGTCCAACGTCACGCCGGCCTGCTCGAAGAGCGTCATGTCGGCCTCGAAGCCGGTCAGCAGCAGCACGAAGTCGGCCGGCTGCTGGATCGTCTCGCCGGTGGCGTAGCCGGCTTCGTCCAGCCGCGCCAACACGACGTGCTCCGGCGTGATCTCCAGCGGCGCGGTCAGCGGGTGGAAGCCGATCAAGCCGTTCCCGATCTGCGCCTGCAGGTCGGGCAGGATCCAATGCTTCACGCGGCGCTCGTCGAAGGCGGCGCGACGGTAGCTGAGCGTCACCTGCGCGCCGGCCCGCCAGCAGCGCAGCGCGGCCTCGGCCGCCGAGTTGCGGCCGCCCACGATCAGCAGACGCTGGCGGAAAAAGCGGTGCACGTCCTGGAAGTAGTGGCTGACGTGGGGCAGATCCTCGCCGGGGATGCCCAGGCGGTGCGGCCGGTGCATGTCGCCGCTGGCCAGCACCACGTGGCGGGCCAGGTAGGTGCGCGGGCCGGTCTGCGGCTGGGTGAGGAGCAGAAAGCCATCATTGCTACGTTCGATGCCCACCACCGGCGCGTAGGTGTTGACCTGGAGGTTGAACTGCTCGACGATGCTGCGCAGGTAGGCCAGGTACTCCTCGCCGGTGGTGCGCCCCTGGGCCGTGTTCTGGATCGGCACGCCGGCGATCTCGATGCGCTCGGTGGTGCTGAAGAAGGTCGTGTCCCGCGGCCACCAGGACAGGGTGTAGCCGATCTGCTGCGCGTCGAAGTGCAGGTAGTCCACGCCCAGCCGCTTCAAGCTGACCGCCAGCTCGATGCCGATCGGCCCTGCGCCGACGATGGCGATGTCGGTAGTTGTGATGATGTCGTTGTGTTGCATGATTTCCTGATTATACGGTTTCAGCCGATACGAACAAGATTCTTGGCAGGCTCGACCGCCAGAGCCGGGCGAGACGCCCTTGAGATCGTGACAATGGAAGTACCACCTGTAGAACGATCGCCAGGCGTCCCGCCGGGTTAGGTGCGAGTTGGCCGCAGAGCCGGGTGGGGCGCCCTGGTGATCGCGAAGAGGGGCCGGGCGGGACGCCCTGGTGATCGCGAAGAGGGACCGGGCGGGACGCCCTGGAGAGCGTGCGGGGGAATGGTCGCTTTTGGCTAAGGTAACGCCTGCGTCTGCTCCACTTGCAGCCATTCAGCGCCCCAGTGATCGCGCTGCCAGCGGCCGCGGGCCAGGATCGGCTGCCACGGGCTGGGCTTGGCCAGGCCCTCGCGCTCCACGGCCACGACGAAGGTCTGCCCATCGCTGAAATAGAAGCCGCGGCCGCCGGTCCAGCCGGGCAACCGGTAACCGGCCACCGTCGCCGGCCGGCCAGGCTGGCTGGGCAGCTCGGCCAGCGCAGTGCTGGCGGGCAAGGGCCCATCCAGCGCCTCCAACGGCGTCACGCTCACCGGCCAGCCCAGCACGCGCTGTTCCCAGGCAAGGCGCTGCGCCGGCGTTTCGGCCTCGACCGGCTCCAACGGGAACTCGAACGCCATCTGCTGCACGCTGCCGGCCCGCTGCACCTGCTTCAGCTCGGCCAGCAGCGCCGCCCGGCTCGCGCCCAGCCCATCCAGCGCGCCGCACTGCACCAGGTGCTGCGCCTCCTTGTCCTGCAACGCCACGCGGCTGAGCAGGTCGCGTAGGCCGGTGAAGGGCCGCTCCCGCCGCGCGGCGATGATGGCCCGCACGGCCGCCTGGCGCAGATCGCGCACCTGGCCGAGACCCATCCAGAGTGTGGAGCGGGGAGCGGTGGGGTCCCGGCGACTCTGGTCGCTCTCCGCTCCCCGCTCCCCGCTCCACACTCCCCGCTCTCCGTCAAGTGCAAACTTGCGCCCGCTCTGGTTGACGTGCGGCGGGTGGACGGCGATGCCCAGGCGGCGGGCCTCGGCGACGTAGATGGCCGGATGGTGGAATCCGCCCCAGTCGGCCAGCCGCGCAGCGAAGAACTCGGCCGGGAAATGCGCCTTGAGGTAGGCCGAGCGGTAGCTGACGCCCGCATAGGCCGTGGCGTGTCCCTGGTTGAAGCCGTAGCCCGCGAAGGGCTCGACCTGCTCCCACAATGTCGTCGCTTGCTGGGCCGTGAAGCCTGGGCCGTCGGGCGCCGGGCGCATGCAGCCCGTGATGAAGGCCGCGCGCATCGACTCCATCTCCTGCCGGCCAAAATGGCTCATGCCGCGGCGCAGGAAGTCGGCCTGCTGCCAGCTCAGCCCCGTAATCTCGGTCGCGATGCGCAGGATCTGCTCCTGGAAGATCAACACGCCTTTGGTGCGGCCCAGGATCGGCTCCAGCGCCGGGTGCAGGTAGGCCACAGGCGCCTCGCCGCGGTAGCGCAGCACGAACAGCCGCGCCATGCCGCCCAGCGCCGGGCCGGGCTTGAAAAAGGCGTTGGCCGTGGCCAGGTCCTGCACGGTGCGCGCTTTCAGTTGCCGTAACGTGCGCTGCGCGCCGGTGGACTCGCACTGGAAGACGCCGATGGTCTCGGCCCGCGCCAGCAGGTCGCCCGTGGCTGCGTCGTCCAGCGGGATGGCGTTCAGCCGGAAGCCTGGATCGCGCCGCCGCGCCAGCTCGGCCGCGTCGGCCAGCACGGTCAGGGCGCGGATGCCCAGCAGGTCCAGCTTGGGCAGGCCGATGGCCTCCACATCGCTGTGGTCGTACTGGGTGATCAGGAAGCCCTTGACGGTCCACTGCACGGGCACGACGTCGGTCAGCGGGCCGGGGGTGATGACCAGGCCGCCGGGGTGGACGCTCAGGTGGTCGGGCTGGCCCACGATGCCAGCCGCGTCCACCAGCACCTGGCGCAGCCGTGCGTCGCCCATCTCCATGATGACCTCTTCCAGCGTCTTCTTGGCACGGCGGCGCGGGTCAGGGTGCCAGCCGGCCGGCAGCAGCTTGACCAGCCGCTCGGTCTCGGCGTCGCTCAGGCCGTGGGCCTTGGCCGTCTCGCGCACAGCCGACTTAGGGCGCAGGGTGCTGACGGTGCTGACCAGCGC
>JBFYTD010000204.1:0-4996 GCA_041300885.1 Anaerolineae bacterium
CGACGGCCTGGCCGATGGCCGCGGTGTTGGATCTGGCGCGCTGGGGCGACCCTTGGCTGCCCCAACCGGCGGCTAGGGCGCTGGCCGCGGCGACGGCGACGATGATGCCTGCTATCACGATCCCAGAGTTGCCAATTGGGAACCATCCCGGAGGGACTCTTCGGAAAGTTGGCAACTCTAGTTCTGCCAGCCAGGCCACGCTCAACACGGCGGCGGCTGGCAAGAGCGGCAAGAGCTGGCTAGCGCTGGCGTCGCCCAGCAGCAGGAGCAGCGGGAGGCCCAGGCCAAGCCAGGCCAACGGCAGGCCGAAGGCCAGGCGCGCGCCGGCGCGCTGCGGACGGATCACCTGCCACAGGCCATACCCTGCACCGATCAACAAAGGGAGCAGCAACAGGGCGCTCAGGACGTTGTCCAGCAGGCTCACATCGTTGCCACCTTTTCCGAAAGCTGGCAACGCTGATCCCGCACGCAGCAGGTAGAACGGCAGCGCCAGCGCGATGAGCAGCAAGACCAGCAGCAGGTTGACGTGGGCCGGGGCCAGGCCAAGGCGGCGGCCGAAGCGTTCCAGCGCGTTGCGGCTGGGGGTGCGGCGCGAGCCGCGCGCCGGCCTCGGGATGCGTAGCGCCTGCACGGCAGCAATCAGCGCGGGTCCCAGCACGACGGCCCAGAAGGTCGCGCTGGCCAGCAGGCCCGCGGCCACGGCGAGGCCAAAGCCGAGCGCGTAGGGGCGTCGCTGCAAACCATCGGACGCGACCAGCAGGGCGACGGCTAACGCTGCCAGCGCGGCCACGGCCAGGGCAGGATCGTAGATACGCGTGTAAGCGATGACCAAGGGGTAGAGGCTGACCAGGGCGGCGGCGGCGAGGGCGACGGGGGAGCCGTCAACGGATTGCGGAAGCGGATTGAGCGGATGGGGAGCGCGCGGGAACAGGCGGCGGGTGAGGCTGTAGACGCTGGCCATCAGCAGGGCCAGCCAGGCCAGGTTGACCAGCGTGGCCGGGTCGGGGCCGCGGCCGGCCAGCCAGACCAGCGGCGCGGTGGTCAGATAGTACAGGGGGGGCTGGCCCGCGCTGGCTGCGGCCGCGCGGCTGAACATGTCCAGCGACGGCTGGCCCAGCGCGTCGGCCACAGCCAGGGCACGGGTCAGCTCGACGGCCGCGTCGCCGACGGGGAAGCGGTTGTCCATGCGCAGCCAGAGCAGGGCGGCGATGGCGTGAATCAGCCAGAGCAGAGCCAGCAGGAGCCAGTCGCGGGGGATGCGGCGGCGTGCTGCGCTGGGCGCGGGTGTTTGCTGTGATACGTCGCTAGTCATGAGGTTATCGATGAAGTTCTGCGCTTTCAAGTCCGTTCCAGGCTGCGGCGACCCGCATGACGTCCACCACATCAATCTGGCCGTCGTAGGTCATATCGAAGCGGTCGCCGCAACTGCCTACCACCGGCTGCCACCAACAGTCCGCGGCCAGGATCACGTCGGTCAGGTCGACGCGCTGGTCGCGGTTCATGTCGGCGCGCTGGTAGAGCAGGCTGTAGACCGGCGCGGGCAGCTCTTCGATGCTGCGGCAGGTGGCGCCAGCGCAGGTAAAAAACGCGTTGAGGCGCGTGTTGAGCTGGTTGATGAAGGCGGGGGCAGCGTCGGCGTGCTGGCTGTACAGCTCGTAGCGGTCGTTGGCGATGTCGTACAGCTCGCGAGCCGATCCCACGCGGCGCACGTACTTGGTGTCCTCACTGCGCAGCGCCAGCCAATCGGGCGTGGGCAGGCTTTCCGGGTCGCCATGGGCCGGTTCCAGCCAGCTATGCAGCAGCCAATCGCCGGGGTCGGGCGGTTCGGCGTTGGGATGGGCGTCACTGACGAAGGCGGCGGGCTGGGGCCAGTGCTCCAGCAGCAGGGTTTTGCGCCAAACCGGGGGCGGCGCGCTGCTGTGCAGCAGCGGGGCCAGCGAGCGGCCGTCGACGACGATAGCCATGCTGGCGCCGCCGAGATCGGCCAGCGTAGGCACGATATCGACCATGGAGACCAGCTCGCTGCGCACGACGCCGGCCGGCACGCCTGGCCCGCGCACCATCAGAGGCACCCTGACGTCCTCCTCGAAGGCCGCGCCCTTGCCGATGGGGAAACGATGCTGGCCGGCATGGAGGCCGTTATCAGAGGTGAAGATGATGTAGGTGTTGTCCAGCCGGCCCAGGTCTTGTAGCCGTTGCACCACCTGCGCGATGCCCTCGTCCACCGCCTGCAGCGACTGTAGCTGCTTGCGACGGAAGGTGTTCATACCGGCGATGTCGCTGGGACCGAGGAGGGGCGAGCCCTGCATGAAGGCGGGCTTGTCGCTCATGTCGCTCTCGTTGAAGCTGGGCGGCTGCGGGGTTTGAGCGCCGGGGAACATCTGCAGATGGCGCGGGGCTGGCACGGCCGGGCTGTGCGGCGCATAATAGCTGAGCTGAACAAAGAACGGCGTGCCAGGGGAGAGCGCGCTGGCGCGATTGATGAAGTCGAGCGCCTTGGCCGTGATGACGTCGCTGACGTGGTCTTGGGGCGCGCCGCCAAAGGACACAATCACGCCGTTGTCGTTCACGTCATAGTTGAAGCTGCCGTAGGCGCTGCTGGTGATGGGCACAAACCACTCATCCCAGCCCGGCGGGATGTGGGTGGGATCGTCGACGTTGGGGTAGTCATTGAGGTACTTGCCCATGAGGGCGGTGCGGTAGCCGGCGCTTTGCAGGGCGGTAGCGACCGTGGTATCTTCCAGTCCCAACTCCAGAAAGCGCTGGAAGCCGCCGATGGGCATCAGGTTGTGCAGCATCTGGGAGTTGTGGGCATATTGGCCCAGCAGCAGAATCGCGCGCGCCGGACAGCAGAGCGGCACCGGCGCAAAGAAGCTGTCGAAGCGCATGCCCTGGGCGGCGATCAGCGCCTGCAGGTTGGGCATGGCGTTCATCATATCGGGCTGGCCGTCCTGGTCGTCGGTCAGGATGAGGATGATGTTGGGCGCCGTGTTCGGCGCTGCTGGAGCAACTGGCAAGGAGGCTGCCGCCGGGGAGCTGGCGCCAAACAACAAGGTGACGCAGGCGAGCCACAGCAGCGCGTGCGACCTGGCGATGCGTTTGGCGCCCCGATTCGGGTGGAACCTGAGATTGGGTTGAGTCATGTCTCTGCGATCCTTACCAATGCCCATTGCTAGCGCGCTAGCCAACACTCACTGGCCGCCGTGATGTCCCACAGATCGATCTGGCCGTCGGGGCGCAGGTCATAGCGGGCCGGAGCTGGCGGCACGGTCTGGCCAAACGCCGCAGCCACCACCTGGACATCGGCGATGTTGACCTGGCCGCTGCTGTTGGTGTCGCACTGCAGCGGTTGGATGACAATGCGGTTGCTGAAGGCCATCATGCGGCCATCGGACGACCACACCTCGACGCGCACCTGGCTGGGCTGGCTGACGTCGATCATCACCGGCACGGTCGGGTCGATGGTCTGGTGATCGACCAGGTACGTTAGCTGGGTGCCAGGCTGGAGCAATTGCTGTACCAGCTTGACCTGAGCGCCGGCCGGCAGCGGATCCAGAATGACCTGCAAGGGCTGCATGCCGGTGCGCGCCGGGTAGACGCTGCCCATGGGCGTCGAACCGAGCCGTAGATCAAGAACGCCGTCGAACACCTGCAGGTCGCCGAAGAACAGGCGGCAACCTCTCATGGCGGCCAGCATGTCGTCCTGGCTGGGCGAGGCTGCGTTGATCCAGACCACCATGGCGTGGTTCAAGGTGAAGGGGCCGCCGTGGGTATCGCTGGTGGCCGTGGCGCACAACTGGATGCCGTTGGCCCCCAGCAAATCCCACAGCTTCAGGTGATGGGTGAGATCAACCCTGCCGCGCAGTTTATAGATCTCGATCAGATCCACGTTCCACGCCTGCACGGGCAGCATCGTGGCCAGAGCGCTCTGCACCAGGGCCTCCTGCTCGCTGGTTGACAATGGGTTGCCGTAGCCGGCGCCAAAGGGATGGTTGAGCATCACCAGGCCGTTCTGGGCGTGGATCAGCGGCACAAAATTCTCCACCTGAATGTCGTTTACGCCAGGCAGGAGGGTGGACGACGAAGGCAAGTAGGGATTCAGATGGCGCAGACCGGCAAACTGCTCCCACGTGAACAGTTGGTCAACGCCGTAGGTCGCCTGGTGGCGAGCAGTGACATCCTTGAAAGCCTGAATCAGGTAATTGGTCTGAGGGGCGCGGCTGTGGATCAGGAAATTGCCCAGATCCATACAGGCCTGGGCATTGTTTCTGGCGCCGACGGTGAAGTACATCTCCTGAATCGAGCCGTCGTCGCCGTTGGTCAAGCGGCTCACGTGCTCCAGCAGGGGCAGATCGACACGAGGGCTGACCAGAGGCACAGTCACGGTCACGCGTGAACTGCTGTGGACGATACCGCCCTGCTGATTGGCCGGGACCAAGCGATAGATCAGGTCGTAGGGCGTGGCAACGCCGTAGTTGTGCCAGGAGAGCGCCACCCGCACCTCGCCGAAGGTGTCGCTGCCGGCGCTGTCACAGCGCGTGGCGTCGAAACTGAGCACGGGGTCGCTGGCCAGTGGACGCGTGAAATCAAGACCCTGGATTCTGAAGTCGTCCGTGGACAGCGTGCGGTACTCGAAGCGGTCAAAGGTCGGATCGGCGTTGGCTTGCACCTGCATGCGCAGCATTCCACTGTTCAGGCTGGCAACAGCCTGGCCCCCGCTGCTGACGCTGGCCTTCAACTTAGTGACGTAGCTGTAGGAAGACCAAGGCGGCGACCCCGGCGGCAGGGGAATGGCCACATGGAGCGTGTTGGGGTCGATGGTAGCGTTAGCGAAGCTAATCGTTGTGTCAGTAGTCTGAGTGAAGGTTGGGTTGTGGTCGGCCCACCAGATCGCGTCCAGCCCGACGTCCGACGCCCATGCGGAGTGCATCTGCACAGAACCAGGCTGCACCGAGCCGTTATGGTTGCTCCAACTGTGGATGTGCAGTTGGGTCGA
>JBFYTD010000205.1:0-4987 GCA_041300885.1 Anaerolineae bacterium
CCACCAGCGCGCTGACCACCATCGAGTACGAAGCGGGCGCGCTGGCCGACCTGCGCCGGCTGCTGGACGAGATCGCGCCGGCTGACCAGCCTTACCAGCACAACCTGCGCTGGGGCGACGGCAACGGCCACAGCCACCTGCGCGCCGCGCTGCTGGGGCCTTCGCTGACCATCCCTTTCGTCGCCGGCCGCCTGACTCTGGGCACGTGGCAGCAGATCCTCTACATCGACTTCGACAATCGCCCGCGGCAGCGGGAGTTGGTGGTGCAGATCATGGGGGAATGAGGGGGAGGAAGGGAGAGGAGGGAAATCGGAGGGGAACTCTAAAGAAGCTGATACCAAGGGGCTGTGACTTGACACCCCGACACCTGACATTTGACACCTTCCCCCAACCGTAGCCCCGCTCACGGCGCAAATGACTGATTTGACGCACAATGGCGTTTAACTGAATGAGATACGACAAACCCTGCGAAAGGCTACGGCTATGTTCAACACCATCGAAGACGTCAAACAGGCGCTGGCTGGGCAGCAGTATATCGCTTCAGACGAGATCGCCACGGTGCTTTTCCTGGCCCACAAGCTGGGCAAGCCGGTGCTGGCCGAGGGGCCGGCCGGCGTAGGCAAGACCGAGCTGGGCAAGGCCTGGGCCGCAGCCATGCAGAGCGAATTGATCCGTATGCAGTGCTACGAGGGGCTGGACGAGACCAAGGCGCTCTACGAGTGGGAGTATGCCAAGCAGATGCTCTACACCCAACTGCTGCGCGACAAGCTGTCCGAGGTGCTGGCCAACGCAGGCAGCCTGGGCGAGGCGGCCGACCGGCTGGCGCAGGAGGAGGATGTGTTCTTTTCCGAGCGCTTCCTGCTGGCCCGGCCCTTGCTGCGCGCAATCCGCAGCGAAGAGCCGGCCGTGCTGCTGATCGACGAGATCGACCGCACCGATCCGGAGTTCGAAGCCTTCCTGCTGGAGGTGCTGAGCGATTTCCAGGTCAGCATCCCCGAGCTGGGCACCCTGCAGGCCCGCCACGTGCCCGGCGTGCTGCTGACCTCCAACAACACCCGCGAGCTGAGCGAGGCCCTCAAGCGCCGCTGCCTCTACCTGTTCATCGACTACCCCGACGCCGAGGCGGAGCTGCGCATCGTACGCCTCAAGGTGCCCGACCTGGCCCCCAAGCTGGCCCGCGACGCCGTGGCCCTGGTGCAGCGGCTGCGCGATCTGGACCTGAAGAAGCGGCCCAGCGTCAGCGAAACCCTGGACTGGGCCAAGGCGCTGCTGATGCTCAACGCCGCCAGCCTGGACAAGGCTACCGTGGACAACACCCTGACCGTCCTGCTCAAGCACGAGAGCGACATCCAACGCGCCCGCCGCGCCCTCTCTTCCGGCCGCCTGTCCGGCGACGAAGGACGCGATAAGCCGGGGATGATCTACCGCGGGCTGAACTGACGTGGTAAATTGGTAGATTGGTAAATTGGTGGTCGGACCAGTACGCGCAGCGACTTACCAATCTACCCACCACCTGACCAATTTACCAATTTACCAGTCTACCAATCTACCAGGTACCACCATGGAACAACGCATCATCGACTTCATCGCCGGCCTGCGCACGGCCGGGGTGCGCGTCTCAATTGCTGAGAGCGCCGACGCCTTTCGCGCGGTCGAGGCGCTGGGCGTGCAGGATCGGGAGCGCTTCCGTGTGGCCCTGCGTGCGACGTTAGTCAAGGAGCCGCAGGATCTGCCCACCTTCGAGCAGATGTTCCCGCTTTTCTTCGGCAGCGACGCGCCGCCGCCTATGGGCAGCGCAGCCGAGGAGCTCAGCCCCGACGACCTGGAGCGGCTGGCTGAGGCCATTCGCCAGTTCTCCGGCCGGCTGCGCGAGATGCTGCAGCGCCTGCTGAACGGCGAGCCGCTGACCGGCGAGGAGCTGGACCAACTAGGCGAGATGGTGGGGCTGCGCCACGCCGACCACCCGGCGCTGACTCCGTGGATGGCGCAGCGTATGCTGCGCGCGCTGGGCATGCCGCAGGTGCAGAATGCGCTGCAAGAGCTATGGCAGATGCTGGATCAACTGGGCACGAACCGCCAGACCCTTGAGCAGCTTCAGCAACTGGTGCAGGGCAACATGGACGCCATGGAGCAGCAGATCCAGCGTTTCGCCGGATCCAACATTGCCCGCAACATGGCCGAGGAGGGACGCCCCGAAGCCGGCCCCGACCTGATGAATCGCCCCTTCCGCGCCTTGACCGACGCCGAGGCGGCCGAGCTGCGCAAACAGGTGCGGCGCATGGCGGCCATGATGCGCAGCCGGCTGGCGCTGCGCCAGCGCCGCGGCAAGACCGGCATCCTGGACGCGAAAGCCACGATCCGCGCCAACCAGCGTTACGGCGGCGTGCCGGTCGAGATTCGCTACCGCCGCCGTCGACTCAAGCCCAAGCTGGCGCTGATCTGCGACGTCAGCACCTCCATGCGTCACTGCGCCGAGTTCATGTTGACGTTGATCTACGAGCTGCAGGATCAAGTGGGGCGGGCGCGCAGCTTCGCCTTCATCAGCGACATGGAGGAGGTCAGCCCAGCCTTCGAGGAGCTGCCGGTGCAGCAAGCGGTCGAGCAGGTGCTGACCCAATTGCCCCCTGGCTACTACAGCACCGACCTGGGCGCCAGCCTGGCCACCTTCGACAAGCGCTTTATGGATGCCATCGACCACCGCACCACGGTGATCTTCCTGGGCGACGGCCGCAACAACTACAACGACCCGCGGCTGGACCTGATGCAGACGATCCAGCGCCGCGCCAAGCGGGTGATCTGGCTCAACCCCGAAGCGCCGGCCATGTGGGGCAGCGGCGACAGCGACATGCCCAAGTACGTGCCGGTGGTGGACCGGGTCTTCGAGGTGGGCAACCTGGCGCAGTTGATCTATGCGGTGGATCGGCTGTTGGCGTGAACAGTGAACGGATCAGGATGATTGTTGTTCAGTAACACGTAACTCGTAACTTGGAGACCTGTGCGCTGGCGCAATTCCGGTTACGCATTACGGGTTACGCATTACGGTTCACTCCTCACTCCAGCCCGATCGAGAACATCGCCTCCAAATCATACTTCGAGAAGACCTGAAAGGCCAGCAGCGTCTCGGTGTTGGCGATATACGAAATAGCCATGATGTCGCGGGTGACCAGGTCGGCGATGCGCTCGTTGCTGGGGGAGCGCAGCACCGCCACCAGATCGTAGCGGCCGGCCACGGAGAAGACCTCGGTGACGCCGTCCAGCGCCACCAACTGCTGGGCCACGTCGTTGACGCGGCCGCGGTCGACGGTGATGAGCACGATGGCATTGACCATGAGGGGACAACTCCTTGTACAGAGACTTCAAAGCGCGCGGGGCAGGAAAGTGCTGACTACATTTGGTGAACACCATTCTAGCGCAAGCTGGCCGTGGCGTCAACGCCAGCCTTGCTTCTCTGGCGGGACAGGGTACAATGGCTTGTGAACCGGCGCGCAGTCCGGCTACCAACCGGACCTACGCTTCCGTCATTACGCTTCCGTTGCTCGAACCTAACGTGACCTACGAGGTTGATCCATGACTGAGTTGAACTGCCGTCGGGGCAGTGAAGATTCCAAACGACTCCACAACTTAACCAAGCGTTGGCGGGCTATCCTGCTTGCTGCGCTGGTGACGATTCTAGCCGTGACGACGGCGCTGCCAGCCGGCAGCGCGGCAGCGCAGCCCGACCTGCCGCAGCTCCCCGCGCCGCCGCCTGTCCAGCCGGGCGCGTTCGCCCCTGGCCAGGTGCTGGTGGGCTGGCAGAAGAGCGCCGGCCAGCGTGACCGAGACGCAGTGCTGGCCGAGCGGGGCTGGCAGGTGCTGCGCAGCATCGACGAGTTGGACGTGGATGTCGTTGCCGTGCCCAAGGGCGAGGAACTGGCAGCGGTGGCTGCCTTGCAGGCCGATCCGGCCGTGGCCTATGCCGAGCCGGATCATTTGGCCTACGCGGCCGGCGCCTTTGCCGCGCCAACTCGCCAGGCCAGCCCGCCGCTCAGCGCGCAGGGCGTGCAGCCCAACGACACCTTCTGGAACGCCCAGTGGCCGCTGCGCCGCGTGCAGGGGCCGCTGGCCTGGCAGTTGACGCAGGGCGCACCCTCGGTGGTGGTGGCTGTGATCGACTCGGGCATCGACCTGGCGCACCCGGAGTTCGCCGGCCGGTTGCAGGCCGGCTTCGACTACGTCGACTGGGACACCGTGCCGCAGGATCAATACGGCCACGGCACCCACGTTTCAGGCGTCATTGCGGCCGCGGGCAACAACGGCCTGGGCGTCGCCGGCAGCGCCTGGACTGTACAACTGGTCCCGCTGCGCGCGCTGGATCGCACGGGCGTCGGCACAGCCAGCAACATCGCCCTGGCTGTACAGGCTGCCGCTAACCGCCGCGTGGGCGTGATCAACCTCAGCCTGGCGTTGAGCGGGCCATCGACCACCGTGCAGAACGCCATCATCGCCGCCAGCAACAACAATATCGTCCTGGTGGCAGCCACGGGCAACGATTCGCTGCCTGGCCAGTCGCCTGCGCCCGTGAGCTATCCGGCGGCCTACCCGGAAGTGATCGCCGTGGCCGCCACGACGCGCTGGGAGGAACGGGCTGGCTACTCCAACGGCGGGCCGGCGGTGGAACTGGCTGCGCCCGGCGGCGAGGCCAGCGATCCCATCTTCAGCACCAGCCTGGGAGGCAGCTACGCCATGCTGCACGGCACCTCCATCGCCACAGCCCACGTCTCGGGCGCGGCCGCGCTGCTGCGCGGCTACGCACCGCAATGGAGCGCGGCGGCTGTGCGCGATGCCCTGCGCAACACGGCCGATAAGGTCGGCTCAACACCCTATGTCGCAGGCCGCAACGACAGGCTGGGCTATGGCCGGATCAACAGTGCGGCTGCGCTGCGGTGGTCGATCCCGCCGATCATCAGCTTCAACCCCGACAATCCCAGCCTGTTGGCAGCGGCCGGCC
>JBFYTD010000206.1:0-4980 GCA_041300885.1 Anaerolineae bacterium
CGTGCGCTCGCCGCTGATCGGCAAGACGCTGCAACAGGCCGGCCTGCGGGCGCGCCACGGCGTCTCGGTGCTGGCCGTGCAGCGCCAGGCGCAGGTGATCCGGGAGGGGTTGGGTTTGCTGACATTGGCAGCCGGCGACACGCTGCTGGTAGAGGGGCGGGCTGGCCAACTGCGCACGGCCATCCGTGACCTGAACCTGGTGGCGGCCACCGACCTGGGGCCGCAGCCTGGCGACATGGTGACGGCCAAGGCCCGCCTAACCATTGCAATCCTGTTTGCCCTGGTGGCTGTGGTGGCGTTGAACATCCTGTCTTTGGCCGTAGCCAGCGTGGCGACCGTGGTGGCGCTGATCCTGACCGGCTGCGTTAGCGTGGAGCGGGCCTACCGCAGCATCGACGGCAGCGTGCTGGTACTGATCGGCGCTATGCTGTCGCTCAGCCTGGCGCTGGAGCAGACCGGCGCGGCCGGGCAGATCGCGCTCTGGATTTCCGAGCTCAGCCAGGGCGCGGGGCCGCTGTTGGGCCTGTTCCTGCTGTGGGTAATCACCAGCGTCATCACCCAGGTGGTGGCCAACTCGGTGACGGCCGCGCTGGTGACGCCCATCGCCGTGGGGTTGGCGACGACCATGGGCGCGTCGCCGCAGCTCTTTGCGATTGCCGTGGCCTTTGCCGTGACCACGGCCTACGTCACCCCGCTGACCGACGGCGACAACTTGCTGGTGCGCAGCGCAGGCCGCTACTCCATGCGCGACTACGTGGTCAATGGCCTGCCGCTGTGGGTGCTTGAGACCGCAGCGCTGTTCGTGATGTTCGCGTGGCAGATGTGAGGGGGGAGGAAATACCACAGCGGATGAAGCACAGCGAATACGGAGCAGGTCTTGCGACCTATTCGTTGTCTCCCATTCGCTGTGGTATTCCTTTATCCGCTGTGGTATTCCGCTCACCGCCGCCGCGTCACTGCCAGAAACGCTGCCACCGTCGCTCCGGCGAGCACCAAGGTTACGAACAGCACCATGATGGTCACCTGCGGCCCGGTGGACTCGAAGCGCTGGCCGATCAGCCAGGGTACGACCATGCTGCCCAAACTGCCGCCGACCATGAACATGCTGGTGATCTTGCCGGTGAGGTTCAGGTGGCGCCCGCCCAGCAGCACCAGCGTGGGGTAGACGTTGGCCATGGACAGGCCGAAGCCGAACGAGGCGACCCACACGACCCAGGCGACGCCGGGCAGCAGCAGGAGCAAGAGCAGCGAGGCCAGGCCGCCCAGCACGTCAACCAGCAACAGGTAACGCGGTCGCACCCGGCCGGCGATGGGGATGCTGATCAGCCGGCCCAGGGTCAGCGCGCCCCAGAACACCGAGGTCAGGTAGCCGGCCGTGGTGATCGTGGCCAGCTCCAGCGTGACGGCGTAGGTGTAGATCCAGCCGCCGAAGCTGACCTCGGCGCCGACGAAGAGGAAGAAGGCAGCCATCATCAGCCCAACGGGCAGCCAGGGTACGCGCTCGCTGCGCGCTTCGGCGATGCGGGCCGGCGCGGCCGGGCTGGGCAGGCGCAGGAAGAGCACCGCGGCCGGCAGCACCAGCAGCGCCAGCGCCCAGTAGGCCCAGGTGATGCCGCCCGTCAGCCCGATGGCTTGCGCCACGAAGATGGGGGCCAGCAGCGCGCCGACGCCGAAGAAAAAGTGCAGCGCGTTCATGCGCGGCCCCACCCGGTCGCCGTGGATCCAGCCCAGCAGTGTGTTTCCACCCACGTCGATAGAGCCGGCCGCTATGCCCATGACCAGCATCAAGCCTGCCAGCAGCCACAAATGTGACGCAAGCGGAACCAGCGCCAGCATGGCGGCCGTTACCAACACCACCATGGCCAGGAAGGGGAAAGCCGGCGCGCGGTCGTATTGCCGGCCGCTGAGGAAGTTGCCCAGCAGCAGCCCCAGCGCCTGCACAGTGAACAGGATGCTGATCTGGCTGATCGTGGCGCCGGTGTTGGCGGCCAGGCCGGGCAGGGTGGGTCCCAGGGACGAGAAGGCCAGGCCCAGGGCGATGAACGAGATGTAGAACGCAGTGGTCTGGTTGCGTTTGAGGTTCGCGACGGTCGCTTCTGCGGCGGGGATGGTGGTCATCAGGCTGAGGCTCCTGGCCGGCCGTGGCAGTGTTTGTACTTCTTGCCGCTGCCACACGGGCAGGGTTCGTTGCGACCGATTTTGGCGGCGTCGCCAGTCCTGAGTTCTTTTGTCGGCGATTGCGCAGGAGAACGCTGGGCAGGCTGTGGGCCACCCATCATCTGGGGCGCAAACTCCGGGATCTCGCCACGGCTAAGGTATTCGATGCTCATACGGGCTCGGTCGATAGTCTCCTGCCGGTCGTCGCTGGACAATGGCGCTGTCAGAGCCAAGCCCAACACACGACGCCAACAATAGGCAGCTTGTGGAATGTCGCCCTGTTGCCCTGCCAATTGCGCCAGCGACTCCCAGGCGTCGAGATTGTCACCATCCAGCGCCAGGGCCTGCCGATACGGCTCTTGTGCCTCCTCGAATCGGCCCAGGAAGCGCAGGACATTGCCGTAGCCGATGAGGAGCGTATCGTCCTGTGGGCGACGGGCCAGCTCGCGCTGGTAACGCTCGATGGCTTCCGACGGATGCATGGGACCCCAGCGCGTCGTGAACTCCAGGAATCTGATGCGTTGATCCTGAGGCAGCCCCTTCAACTCCGTGGCCAACTCGCCGGATCGCTCTGCGGTCTCGGCCATCAGGCTGGCCATGACGGCGATCCGCCCAAAACCGCCCAGTTCATACTGGTCGACAGCGCCGCACTTGGGACAAACAACGCGCTGCGGGATGATCAATGGGTCGTACTTCTCGCCCTTTTTCTCGTTCCTGCTGGTCCCCAGATCGTAGTACACGACGGGAAAGACATGGTCCCGCTCGCGACCGCAGGCCGTGCAGCGCAGCTCAAGGCGCACGCCCGGCTCTCTGCGCTTTTCTGACGGCCGGCTGGAGCCGGCAGGCGGCCGCAGGCCGAGATCCTTCTCCACGTCTTCTAGCGTGATCACGCGCGGCGTGACCCGGTCTTCAGCGTAGGCGCGCCGGATCGCATCGTGAGCTGTTCGGGCGCCCATGACGCTCAGGTCGTAGATGACCGATGTGGTGACTTCTTCTTCTTCGGCGCTGTCGTCGGCTTCAGGCCGGTCCAGAAAGGCCGTCAGCAGCTCAACCACCTCCGTATAGGCTTCGGCGTGTTGCTGGGCAATGGCCGCCAGGCATTCGGAAGCAATGCTGCGCGCCCGGGGTTCATGGGCGACATCGTAGAGGTAGGCGCGCAACACCGGGATCGACTCAGGTCCGATGGCTGCATAGACCTCCGGCAGCTCCTCGTCGAACCATTCGTCCTCCATGTCCAGGCACTCGGTCAGCGGCTCGGCCGCCTCGACCGGGCCGAGCACGCGCAGCACCTTGAGGGCATGCAACGGCGCCCATACGGCTGGATCTTTCTCGTCGCGCTCGTTGAGGTCGTCGTCCAACACCATGCGCACCAGGTCCGCCGTGTACGGCGCAAGCTGCGCGGCCCATGCTGTGTAATCCATGTCTTCAGCAGGCTTGCCATAGCTGATCAACTCGGCGAAGGGCTCAGGAAAATACTCCAGCGCCGGATCGGTCTTGGGCTTGCGAGAGAAAAGTTTCGCCATCGGTGTATCCTACTTCTGAGCGATCTTCTGAAGTTCGTATAGTTTGTTGAGTGCTTCCAGCGGGCTAAGGGCGTTGATGTCCAGCTTTTTGAGCGCATCGACGGCTGGGTGCGTCCCGCCGAAGAGGCTGAGCTGGACTACGGCCGGCTCGCCGGCTCGGTCGGAGACCGGCCAGACCTTTGTAGGTGAATCGCCGTCCGCCTCCAGGTCGGCCAGGATCTCCTCGGCGCGGTGGATGACGGGGCGGGGCAGGCCGGCCAGTTGGGCCACATGGATACCGTAGGATTTGTCGGCCGCGCCGGGTACGATGCGGTGTAGAAAGACCACGCTGTCGCCCTGTTCGACCACGGCCACGTTGTAGTTGACCACATGCGGCAGGCGCTCGGCCAGCTCGGTCAGCTCGTGGTAGTGGGTGGCGAAGAGGGTCTTGGCCCGCAGCCGCGGGTGGTTGTGGATGTACTCGACCACGGCCCAGGCGATGCTCAGGCCGTCGTAGGTGCTGGTGCCGCGGCCGAGCTCGTCGAAGATGATCAGGCTGCGGCTGGTGGCGTGGTGCAGGATGTTGGCCGCCTCCACCATCTCGACCATGAAGGTGCTCTGGCCGGCGTGAATCTCGTCCTGCGCGCCGATGCGGGTGAAGATGCGGTCCACCAGGCCGACGTGCGCCCGCTCGGCCGGCACGAAGGAGCCGATCTGCGCCATGAGGGTGATCAACGCAACTTGACGTAAAAATGTACTCTTCCCGCTCATGTTCGGCCCGGTGATGATCAGAATCGCCTCTGCGCGCGACAGCCCCACGTCGTTGGGCTGGAAGGTAGCGTCGCGCAGGCTACGTTCGACCACCGGATGCCGGCCTGCGCTGATCTCCAGCACGCCGTCTTCGGCCAGGGCGGGGCGCACATAGCGGTTGTTGGCGGCCACCTCGGCCAGGCTGGCCAGCACGTCCAGCTCGGCGATGGCCTGGGCCAACTGCAGCAGGCGCGGCGCGGCCGCTGCCACCTGTTCCAGCACCTGGCGGTAAATCTGTCCTTCCAACTCCTGCTGTCGCTCGTCGGCGTTGAGGATCAGGCTTTCGTATTCCTTCAGCTCTGGGGTGATGTAGCGCTCGGCGTTGACCAGGGTCTGCTTGCGGATGTAGTCGGCCGGCGCCAGATGGCTGTTGGCCGTGGTGACCTCGATGTAGTAACCGAAGACCTTGTTAAAGCCGACTTTGAGCGATTTGATGCCGGTGCGCTCGCGTTCGACCCGTTCCAGCCCGGCCACCCACTGCCGCGCGTCGCGGGAGGCCACCTCGATGCCG
>JBFYTD010000207.1:0-4977 GCA_041300885.1 Anaerolineae bacterium
GGCCGCACGCGGCCGCAGCCGGGCGGCGATGTTCTCGTGGGAACGCTGCGCGGCCGAGACGCTGGCGGTCTATGCTGACGTCCTTGCACGCAGGAGGGGGCAATGAGCGCGCAGCTCGCGGCCGAGTCACGGTCACAGCGCATCCTGCTGGCCCTGTTTCAGGCGCTGCCCTGGGTCCTGGTGGCCGGCTTGACGGTGTTGAGCCTGCTCCACGCCGTCCGCATCGGGATTAACGACGACGCCTTCATCACCTACCGCGTGGCGCGTAACCTGGCCAACGGCTTCGGCCCGGTCTTCAACCCCGGCGAGCGGGTGCTTAGTATTACCACACCGGGTTACATGCTACTGCTGGCAGCCAGCTCTGTCTTCAGCCAGGACTTCGTAGCGCTGGCCATGGTGTGGAACGGCTTGGCCCTGCTGGCGCTGGGCGCCTTGTTGATCGACGCCAGCCAGGCTGGCCGTGACCAGTGGACAGCGGCCTTGGCCGCCACGGTCGCAGTGGCGTTGACGCTCTCTAGCCCGCTGCTCAACGCGGCCGTGGGCATGGAGACGCCGCTCTACCTGGCCGCGCTGCTGGCGGTTTTTGCCGCCTACCGGCGGGCATTAGCTGAACCCGCCCACAGCCAGCGCTGGCTGCTGGTGACCGCAGGCGCGGCCGCGGCCGCCTTTTTGATCCGACCTGATGGGCTGCTGGCCGGTTTGGTGGTGGGCGTCCACTGGCTGGCGACGCAGCGCCGCGTTCCCTGGCGGGCGCTTGCCTTGGGGCTGCTGCTGGCGCTGCCCTGGGTGCTCTTCGCCTGGGGCTACTACGGCTCGCCGCTGCCCAACACGCTGGCGGCGAAGATCACCCAGGGCCTGCCCGACCGTGAGGGACAGTGGGGCCGCCAACTTTGGGAGATTGGACGGGCGTGGGTCGCGGCCAATCCACTGGCCGCAGCGCTGGCGCTGGTTGGGCTGGCTGTGACTGTGTGGCCGGCGGCGCGATTTCGATACGTTCCTACTCAATCAGCGCCACTACGCGTGCGCCGCCTGCTGCTGCTGTGGGCCGCGCTGTACATCGCCATCCACGTGGCATTGCGGGTGCGCGGCTATTTCTGGTACTACTTGCCGCTCTTGCCGGTGGCTGCTCTGTTGGCTGGCGACGGCGCTGCAGGTGTGGTAAGATGGCTGGCGCGCCTGCGGCAAGGCGGCCAACCCTGGCGGGCTGCTCAGCCTCTTTTGGTTGCCAGCCTGCTGGTCATGCTGTTCTATCCCACGCTGGCGGCGACGAGCAGTCTGGTCAGCCCCGACCCCCGTGGCCAACGGCAGATGGCCTACGAGCGCAGCGGCCTGTTGCTGCGTGAGCTGTGCCAGCAGTCGGGCCAGGAGCCGGTGGGCATGACCGAGATCGGAATTTTGGGTTACATCAGCGATTGCCGCGTGCTGGACTTCTCCGGCCTGTTGCAGCCAGAGATCGCCCATCTGCGACTGCCGCCGGCCGACAAGATGGCCTGGGCGATCAAAGGCTATGCGCCGCCCGCGCTGGTGCTGGCCGGCAGCACGGGCTATCCGCAGGACCTGGCCAGCCAGCTTTGGTTCCGGCAACGCTATGAACCCTCTGATATCCAGGACGAGCGCGGTTTTCTCAGCGTCATCCACCGGCGGGCCATGGGGCCGGTGGCGCAGCGGGAGCTGGCCGCCCACTGGTGGCGCGACGCTGAACCAGCCGGCGATCCGTTGACCACGACTTTGGTCTTCCCGCTTGAGGTCACACCGGCCATCACGCTGCACACCTTTCTGCCGGCCGGCAGCGAGCTGGCTGTAGCCGCCAACGGCCGGCCGGTCGTGACGCTGGCAGGGGAGGCACCGGTCTGGCAGGATGCGCCGCTGCCCGATGCGCAACCGATGGACGGCGCGGTGACGCTGCAGTTGACCGGCCTGGCCCCCGGACAGCCGGCTGCCCTGGCCTGGGTCGAGAGCAATGCCGTTCCGTCTGTCCACTACTTCAAGCCCTTTGTGGAGGCTGCTACCCAGCCGCGGCCCAACCTGCAACTGGAGCAGGGCGACCGCGTGCAGGCCACGCTGGCGCCGTCCACTCCGGGCGCCGTGGCTCTGGACGTGGCCTACCGCGACCTGCCCGGCGTGCAGTTGGAGATTTTCGTCGACGGCCAACTGCTGGGCGTGGCCGGCAGCGGCAGCGGCCCCTGGCAAGTGGCCCGTTTCCCGCTGCCGCCCGGCGCCCTGGCCGGCAAATCCACCGTGGACGTGGCGCTGCGCAACCCGGTCCAACAGTTCGTGCGCGTCTACTACGCAGCCCTGGTCGATCCGAGTCGCCCGCCGTATGTGCCGTGACAGGGTGACAAGGTGACCGGGTGACAAGGTGACAGGCGCCCACCTACCAATCTACCAATCTACCACTCTACCAATCTACCACTCTACCAACCTACCAATCCACCAACCCATGAAAATCGCCATGCTCGGCACGCGCGGCGTGCCTGCCAGCTACAGCGGCTTCGAGACCTGCGTCGAGGAGCTGGGCAGCCGGCTCGCGCTGCGCGGCCACCAGGTCACCGTCTACTGCCGCAGCCACCACATCACCTACGACCAGCCCACCTACAAAGGGATGCGGCTGGTCAAGCTGCCCACCATCGCCAACAAGTACCTGGACACCATCGTCCACAGCTTCATCTCCAGCCTGCACGCGCTGACGCAGGGTTACGACGTTGCGCTCTATTTCATCGCCGGCAACAGCCTGGTGACCTGGATCCCGCGGCTGGCCGGCCAGCGCAGCCTGCTCAACGTCGACGGGCTGGACTGGAAACGGGCCAAATGGCCGGGGCCGGCCAAGCGCTACATCCAGTTCGCCGAGCGCATGAGCGCCGTGCTGCCCAACGCCATCATCACCGACAGCCGGGTGGTGCAGCGCTATTACCGCGAGGTCTACGGCGCCGAGTCGACCTACATCGCCTACGGCTCCGATCTACCGCGCCGGCCGCCCGGCCCGACCCTGGCCCGCTTCGGCCTCCAGCCGCGCGATTACGTGCTCTTTGTGGGCCGGCTGGTGCCCGAGAACTGCGCCCATCACCTGGTGGAGGCCTGGCGGCGGCTGGACACAGACAAGAAGTGCGTCATCGTGGGCGACGCGCCCTATGCCGAGGACTACAAGGCCGAGCTGCGCCGCCTGGCCGGCGACGACCCGCGCATCCGCTTCACCGGTTACGTCTTCGGCGAGGGCTACTGGGAGTTGAACAGTCACGCCTACGCCTTCGTGGAGACCAGCGGCGTGGGCGGCACCCATCCGGCCCTGGTCGAGGCCATGAACTTCGCCAACTGCGTGGTGGTGCATAACACGCCGGAGAACCTGGAAACGGTGGACGCGGCCGGCCTGTGGTACGACGGCCAGGCCGGCGCGTCGTCGCTGGCGCCGGTGCTGCGCACCCTGCTGGATGCGCCGCCGCTGGTGGAAGTCTACCGCGCCGCCGCGGCCCAGCGGGCAGCAGCCGTTTATAGCTGGGAGGCGGTGACCGACGCCTACGAAGCGCTGTTTGCGCAGGTATTGGCATAAACCGAGACTTCGGAAATTGCAGATTGTGGCGCGTGCCGGGTCACAAGCGCCGCCGCTGCGATTTCCGAAGTCTGCGAACGTGCATGAGGTGAGCATGTTTTTCGATCTTCCCCTGGAGCAACTGGTAGCATACCGCCAGCACGAAGGCGGGGAGACCGATCATTTGGTCGAGAAGCTGCGGCTGTTGGCGGAGGTGTGGGGGTAGACGGAGCGGACGGAAAGAAGGGAAAACAGGAAAGTAAGGAAAGCAAGGGATGGGGGGAAACTTTGAGAACTGGATGCCCTACGGAGGGCGATGGCAATCGCGGCTGCGCTCTCCACAGGTTCTCCATAGTTGCGTGGTAAGATGGAGATGACGGAGACGGTCTCTCGTCCATCTCGCAATGAGGAAAACAGCTATGTTGAAGCTTCGATACCTGATCTTGATCGCTGCGTTGTTCGTCGCCGGCTGTGTGGCGCCGCCTCCGGTCGCGCCATCTGAGCCGGCAGCTGAGCAGGCCGTTGCCGTGGAGCCGGCCACTGCCGACGCAACCGCCATACCTGTGGCGGAGGCAACGGCCGTTCAGGCTGCCGCTGGCTTCGGGCCAGAAAGCGGTATGATGGAACGCCACCACGCCGATGTCCCGGCTGAATACATCGATCTGGTCAATGCGACCCCGGCTGATGAGGACTCGTTAGAGCGTGGCCGGATGGTCTATGCGGCCCAGTGCGAGACGTGCCACGGCGCAACCGGCATGGGCGACGGGCCCGCCGGCCAGGCTCTCGACCCCGCACCCGCGCCCATCGCCCACACCAGCCAGATGCTTAGCGACGGCTATCTGTACTGGCGCATCAGCGAGGGCGGCCATAGCTTCGGAACGGCCATGCCGGCCTGGAATGAATCGCTGAGCGAGCAGGCGCGCTGGGACCTGATCAACTATGTGCGCAGCCTGGGGAGCGACACAACCCAAGGCATGGGCGGCATGGGGCGCGGCCAGGGTATGGGCGGCCAGATGATGCAGCGCCAGGGCCAGATGCTGGCCGCCGCAGTGGCCGCCGGGCTGATCACTCAGGAGGACGCCGACTTCTTCCAGCAGATCCAGCAGGCCTTGCTCGAAAAGTACGCCAACGGCCGGCCCGGCCAGGGCCGGCTGGTCGAGCAAGCTGTCGCCAGCGGCCAGGCCGTGGCTGACGGAGTCCTCAGCCAGGCCGACGCCGACCGTTACACGGCAATCCACGACAAAATGATGCAGGTAGAGATGCCGTAGACCGGATGACAAGGGGTGACAAGGTGACCGTATTCAACGGATCATCTGACACTCACCAATCACCAATCACCCAATCACCCAATCACCCGCTCCGCCAGAACCAGCGCTCCCCACAGCACGCTGTCATCGCCCAGCGCGGCCGGCTGCACGTCGATGCGGGCGCGCGACCAGGCCGTCACGGTGCGG
>JBFYTD010000208.1:0-4969 GCA_041300885.1 Anaerolineae bacterium
GCAAAATGCGCCGCAAGGCGTCGATGATCTCCAGCCGCGGCTGCCCCTTCCACTGCAACTTCTGCTCGATCATCGCCTTTTACGGCGACGCGGGCGGCAAGCCCTGGCGCGGCCGCAGCGTCGAGAACGTGGTGGCCGAGATGGTGGAGTTGGCCGAGCGGGACGGCGCCAGCCACTTCGAGTTCCAGGACGACAATTTCTTCGTGCGGGCTGACCGCGCGCTGGCCATCGTGGAGCAGTATGCCCGGACTGGTCGCGACTTCTCGTTTGCCTTTCTAACCCGCGCCGACCAGGTGGTCAAGGGAGAGCGCTACTTCCCGGCCCTGCGCCAGGCCGGGCTGCGCTACGTCAGCGTCGGCATCGAGAGCGGCAGCGAAGCCTCGCTGGAGCGCATGGTCAAGCAAACCGGTGTCGAGATCAACCGCCGCGCCTTGCAGATATTGCACGACAACGATGTGGCCGCCCAGGTCGAGTTCATCATGTTCGAACCGGGCAGCACGCTGGACGATCTGCGCGACAACCTGCACTTCATCGAGCAGCAGGGGCTGTTGGGCTATTTCCCGCCGCTGATCTTCGGCAAGCTGCTCTTGATGCCTGGCACGCCCGCGCGCGAGCAATACCAGCGAGAACAGGGTGTACAGGGCAGCATTCACCAATCGCTGCCCTATGACTTTGGCGATCCGCGCGTAAGCGCCATGTACGGGCTGTTGGGTGACTTTCAGCGCCGGCTGGGCAATCGGTGGTTCGAGTTGGCCTTCAACCTGCTGGACGGCATTCCGGCTCTGGAGATCGATCTGCGACAAGAGCACAACAGCACCGGCGCCAACGGTAAACTCAGCCCGCGCCAACTGGCCCAGCTTAAGCTGGAGTTCTTCGCTCTGACCCGCATCCCCTATCAACTGATGCGCGAAGGATTGGAAGTGATGGTCCAGGGCGATGGGCGCAGCGCCCACGCTGAACTGCTGGCCAAGGCCGAGGCTGAGCTGGCCAACGTCAGCCAGCGCGTGCAGCAACTCCAGCCGCAGGCCACGTTACCAACGTGACAATGCCTAGGTCACGTTATCACCGTGGCAGCATCTCGTCCGGCTGGCAGCCGGACCTACGGGCGGAGAATTTCGGCCAGCACGGAGGGGATTTGGCGCCGATCGCTGCCCAGCAGCAGTCGGTAGACCGGTATCTGCTCCACAGCCTGGGCCAGGAATTCCAGTTGCTGCCGCGCTAGCGCCACGTCTTGCAGATCGACGCTATAGAACAAGAGATCGCTCAGGAGGGAAGCTCGGTTGGCCGGCGCCAGGGTGGTGTGCGCCAGATCGGTGATCTCCGGCGCCAGAATGGCGCTCACCCGTCCTCGCATGGCAACACTGCTGGGGTAGGCCTCGGAGAGGATGATCTGACGCTTGCCGGTGTGGCTGCGCAGGGGGGAGAGGTATGGCGCCAGTTCCGGAAACCACGTTGCGGTCTTATCCGTTACGTCCAGAGTGTTAATTAGGGCAATCACATCGACGTCGCCGGCCGCCGTGCGCTGCAACAGGGTCGTGTCGTCGCCTAGAAACTGGAACCCCGCGGCCACGCAGGTCAGCATGGTGGTGGTCTTGCCCGCGCCTGATTGACCGGCGATCAGCGCGGCGCTGCCGCCCAGACCGATGGCCGAAGCATGGATCAGATGCAGCCCCCGGCGGCGCAGATGCTGATAGAGGGTGATGAAGATCGACTGTTTGTAATGGCGCAGGGGCCAATGGGCAGGGTCATGCACCAGGCCGACCGTGCGTCCCGCCTCCTTGTTAAGGACGGTCAGCAGCACATCGCCGTGGCGCGTGACCAAGAAGGGGCCTTCCTGGTACTCGCTGGTTTCCTGCTCCAGCGAGGTGTGCTGGGGCAGGAAAGGCAAGGCGGGCAGCGGGCATCCTGCCAGATCGATCAGATCGACGGTGAAATCCGCTGCCGAGCCTGTCCCGTCGAAGACTGGACAGGCCAGTGGGCGCAGAATCTGCCGATGCAAGACCGGCGTCGTCGTGCGCAGCCTGACCAGGCAACCTCCGATCTGGAGCGTTGCGTCCTCGGCGGGCGAGTCGGTGTAGATTTGTTCGAAGGTCGCCGCCAGTCTGTCATAGACCTGTGCAGCATTTGGCGGCAAGGAGAGCATCTGGAAGGATAAACGCAACGAAGGAAAGCTGGAGACCAACTTTCCTTCTCACGTGCAAGCGAACTTGCACTTTTTTGCCGGCAAGAACCGGGCTATGGGTTTAGCCCATTTAGGCCAAAGCGATGTTACAGGCTTACTGGTTGCCCGGCATCAGCCAGTTGGCCCCATTGGAAACAGTGCCCAACGTAACCTTCTGGAGTCGTTGATACTTGGTCAAGGTCGGCGTCTGGTAGGTCTTCTTGACAGGTGTGTTCTGATTCACGATGATACCTCCGTGTTGGGTTTGTTGCGCTTGGAGCGCTGCTGACAAAACGACGGCTGCACAGGTGTAGCCGTGTAGCGGGTCCGAACGAATCACTGAGTAACAATCAGTCCTTCATCGGCCAATCTCTTGACCAACTGAACGACATCAGTGACAGCCTGATCTCTGTCCACATTGTACTCTTCAAAGATCAAATCTGCCAAGTCCTGAACCGTCCTTGACCCATCTATACTCTCCCAGATGTAGGTGCCTACGCTGTCCAAGCTGAAGTAATCTCCGCTCGACAGGTGAATCAGCAAAGCTTCACTGTCCACCACGCGGTCTATAACCAAATCACTGTTCTTGGCGATCACAGTATCAAGAGAGAGACGGGACATTTCAGTAATGGGACGAGAAGAAACCTCGATTCACGAACAAGGGAGATTATAGCACAGGCCGCAAACATTTGTCAAGCCTTCTGCAAAGCCAGGTTTTGTGGTATGCGCCTGCCCGTTCATTCGGGCCAATGCCATAGCTACCCATCAATCGGGTGCTTGCTCAGATGCCAAACGGCCCCAGATACTTGTCAGGCGTCCACTCTGGCGGCGGCGGGCCAAGGTGGCCGTTGCCGTTGGCGTGGAAGCTGCGCAGATCCATGATCTCCGCCTCCAACGCCATCATGCGATCGGAGAACGCCTTGAGCGCTTCGGCCGTGGCGTCGGGCATAACATTGTGTTGCAAATCGCGCTCAGGATCGGATGCCTGCAGCGAGTCGTCACGGCGCCGCATCCGGCCAGGCACGCCTACCACAACCGACTCGGCCGGCGTGTCCTTGACCACCACCGAGTTGGCGCCGATGCGGCTGTGATCGCCCACGCTGATCGGCCCCAGCACCTTGGCCCCCGCGCCCAGCACCACCGAGTCGCCGATGGTTGGATGCCGCTTGCCCTTCTGCCAGCTCACGCCGCCCAAGGTGACGCCGTGGTACATGGTCACGTTGGCGCCCACCTCGGCCGTCTCTCCGATGACGACACCCATGCCGTGGTCGATGAAGAACCCCGGACCGATGGTTGCGCCGGGGTGGATCTCAATGCCGGTCAGGAAGCGACTGGTCTGCGACACAGCACGGCCCAGCAATTTGAGGTTTTTCCGCCACAGCCAGTGGGCCAGCCGGTGCAGCCAGATGGCGTGCAGGCCCGGATAGGTGAGCATCACTTCGAGCTTGCTGCGCGCCGCCGGATCGCGGTCGAAGACGGCTCGCATGTCGTGGCGAAGGGTTGTGAACATGACAGAACTCTCCGGCCGTAGCGCGATCTTGTCAGATCGTGCTACGACAGCATGCGCTTAGGCCAGGTCGGCGAACATCAGCGTGCTCAGGTAGCGCTCGCCGTTGGAGGCGATGATGACCACGAGGCGCTTGCCGGCGTTTTCCTGCCGCCTGGCCACCTGCAACGCGGCCCAAATCGCGGCGCCTGAGCTGATGCCCACCAGGATGCCCTCCTCGCGGTCCACGCGCCGCGCCGTGGCAAAGGCGTCGTCGTTGGTGACCTGGATGATCTCGTCGATAACCCCGGTGTTGAGGATGGCAGGCACGAAGCCAGCCCCGATGCCCTGAATCTTGTGCGGGCCTGGCTTGCCGCCGCTGAGCACGGGCGAGTCGGCTGGCTCCACTGCGATGGCCTTGAAGTTCGGGTTGCGTGCTTTGATGACCTCGGCCACACCGGTGATGGTGCCGCCGGTGCCGATGCCGCTGATCAGGATGTCCACCTGCCCGTCGGTGTCGTTCCAGATTTCCTCGGCGGTGGTGCGGCGATGGACGGCTGGGTTGGCTGGGTTCTCGAACTGCTGCGGAATGAAGTAGCGCGGATCGGAGGCCGCCAGCTCGTTGGCCTTGTTGATGGCGCCGCGCATACCCTCGGCGCCGGGCGTCAGCACCAACTCAGCGCCGTAAGCTTTCAGCAACTTGCGCCGTTCGACGCTCATGGTGTCGGGCATAACGAGGACGCACTGGTAGCCCTTGGCCGCGGCCACGAAGGCCAGGCCGATGCCGGTGTTGCCGCTGGTCGGCTCCAGGATGATCGTGTCAGGCCCGATCTTGCCGGCTGCCTCGGCTGCCTCGATCATGCTCAGGCCGATGCGATCCTTGACACTGCCGGCCGGGTTGTAGAACTCAAGCTTGAGCAAGATCTCAGCGAGAGCGCCTTCTTGTTGTGCGACCCGGTTCAGGCGAACGAGAGGCGTATTGCCAATCAGCTCGGTGATGTTGTTGTAGATGCGGGGCATGATGGTTTTCCTTCTGGGGATGATCTATGTGTACTGATGTGTAACGAGTGACTCGTATTTCGTAATCTGGAACTTGCGCGCTGGCGAAGAAGTCCTTGGTTACGGGTTGCGGGTTACGTTTGCTTGCCCAAGCTGCGTCAGCGTCGTATCCTTCTTGGAGCTCCAGAGTCAAGTCATCCAGCAAACAGGTAATTGCCGCTATCGTCGCGCGCCAGGGCCAGGATGTCAACGACCGCCTCGCGATCCAGTGGTCCATACAGGTGAGGAAAACGGCCGTCGGGCGTCTCATCCCACTGCACAGA
>JBFYTD010000209.1:0-4960 GCA_041300885.1 Anaerolineae bacterium
GCGCGGCCGCGGCCGTGGAGCCAGCGCCGCCGATGACCGGCACGGTGACTGTGACTCTGCCCTCGCCCGCGCTGCCAGATCAACCCCTGGATCCAGACGAAATGCTGGCCGCGCTGGCCGCCGCAACGCCGGACGACGCCATGGCCCAGGTGCGCCTTGGCGCCTTGGCGCTGCAACAGGGCGCTTCGTCTGAGCAGGCGGGGGAATATTTCCAGGCCGCGATCGACCTGGATCCCGCCGCCTGGCTGGCCTACGGGCTGTGGGCCAACAGCCTGGGCAGCAGCGCCCAGATCACCCTGGCCTTGCAGATCATCGACCAAGGGCTGGCAGCGACGCCCGACAGCCCGGCGCTGCAAGCCATGCAAGCGCGCTGGCAGAACGCCTCTACCCCGGCGCCCGCCAGCGAGGCCTATCAAACGGCGCTGGAGGCGGGCCGCAACGCCCTGCGGGAGCGCAACTGGGAGGACGCCATCGGCGCAGCCCAGCAGGCCGCGGCTTTGGCGCCTGAGCGCCATGAGGCGCAGCTCCTGCTGGGCGACGCCTACCGCGGCCTGGGCGAGATCTCCCAGGCATTGCAGACTTACCAGCGCGCCGCCGAGTTGGCGCCCCACCTGAGCATCCTGCACGCTCGCCAAGCTGAGATGCTGGCTCGACTGGGCCGGCCGGACGAGGCCATGGCGGCGGGCTTGCTCGCCCTGTCCATCGACCAAAGCCGTTGGGAGAACTGGTTTGCGCTGGGGCGGGCCGCCATGGCCAGCGCGCTGGCCCCGCAGGCTAGCGCGGGCAGCCTGACGCCTGCGCAGACCGCTGGCATGGCCGAAGCCTTTCTGTTGCGCGCTCAAGAACTAGCCCCGGCCGACAACCAGGCGCCCAGCCGGTTGCTAGCCGACCTGCGTGCCGCTTTTTCCCAGTCCGCGCCTAGCCCTACCGCCGATGCAGCCTCTGACGCAGCGCCTGCTTTTGACAGCATGACCGCACAGCAAAGGACCGCAGCGCGCGTCGAGGCCGACCGGGCACTGCAGACGGGCCAGCCGGACCAGGCGCTGGCCATCTATCAACAACTGGCAGCGGTGGATAGCCAGGATCGCGCCAGCCGCATGGGCGCCGCCAACGCGCTGGCTGCGCTGGGCCGCAGCGACGAGGCGCTGGCCGCGCTCGAAGCTGTCAGCGCTGAGTGGCCCGACTTTCCCTTTGCGCGCATCCGCCAAGGCGCGCTGCTGGAGGACCTGGGCGACCGGGAGGGCGCGCTGGCGGCCTATCGCGCGGCCGTACAAGCCGCGCCCGACAACGCCGACACGCATTTCACCCTGGCCTACGCCCTGCGCCGGGCGGGCCAGACCACGGAGGCGATTGCCGCGTTCGAGGCTGGACTGCAGCGCGATCCCACCCGTGACAGCGCGCGCCAGGCGCTGGACGAACTACAGGCTCAGAAATGACAGAACACAGCTCATGATGGCTCGAGCAACACGCTTCCAGCGCCAGATTCTGATCTGTGCCGCACTCTGCGGCGTCCTTGTGTTGGCAGGTGGGATGGCTGGTGCGCCCAAGTGGGCGACGGCTGTCAGCCACAACGGGGGCGTTCTTCACCAGACGGTCGAGGATCCAGCGCGCGCGCTGAACCCGTGGTACTCGACGCAGCTCCACATTCACAGTTGGAGCAACCACAACGCCGGATCTCAGCCTGGGTCGATGCAGTATCACAGCGCCTGGGCCCTGGCCAATGGGCTCGACGTCATCTGGTGGACCGACCATAACAAGCTGTTCGTGCAGGAGATGGATCTGCCGCTGTACCTGCCGGGAGCAGCGATTACCAACACCCTGGATATCGCTGTGCCGCATCCACCAGGGATCGATCCCTGGTATAGGGCCTGGCAGATCGGCTGGCTGAACGCCAGCGTCACTGGTGCAGGCACGCCAGCAGTCGCGCTCAACAACGGTGTACTGCGCATGGAACTGAACCATGGGGGCAGCCAGTTCTCCAGCTTCAGCTATCGCGCCCTGGACTATCAGCAGCGGCGGATTGGCGGGCAATCCTTCGTGCGCCCGTTGGTCAGCGACCCTGTCCTCAGTCTGGACGTGAGTCGCTGTGACGCGGGCGGCGTCGATGCTTACGCCGAGATCAGGTTCGGTCTCTCCTGGCACACGGCCAACGGCGTCTCGGCGCCGCAAGAGCTTGTCTACCGCCTGACGCCGGCTGGCCAGCCGGCCGCGGTTGTCGCCAGCTCACGGGTCGTGACATTCTCACTGCCGCTGTCCACAGGCCATATCGAGCGTTCATTGCTGGCTGACGCCCGTCTGCTTCCCCATGGAGACGACAACGCAATCCAGGAGCTGACCTTCAAGATCGGCAGCCGCAACAACGCATCAGCCTGCCTGGAGATCAGCAATTTTCTCGTCTCCAGCATCCAAAGGGATCCGGCGGCCAACTTCGCAGCGCAGCGTCCCATCGCCCAGCGCCTTTCGGTCGCCTATGGGGTGGCTCAACACGTCGGATGGGAGCAAAACGCGGGCGATTGGCACCTCAACCCCTACTTGGCCCACCAGGGTGCGCTGACGCCCGGTTGGCCGGACATTTCCGCACCGGCGTTCAGCGCAACAGTGCATGCCCAGGGTGGATTGGCGGCGCTCAATCACCCGTTCGGCGCAGATTACCCCCCTCTCCTGCCCCCGGGTCAGCAAGACGCGCTGGTACAAAATCGCTTCAACCGGCTGCTGCCCGTGCGCGCTTGGGGGACGGACCTGCTGGAGATCTATCTTGAGCGGGCCGGGGTCGATCTGGACCACCATCTTAAGCTCTGGGATCTGCTGGCGGCGAACGGCGTTCCCCTTTGCGGCATTGCCACCAGCGACCAGCACGGCGGTCCGCTGACGTCGCCCCGAACCCACATGGTGACCTGGATCAACGCGCCGAACCCGTCACAGGACGCGCTGTTGGCCGGGCTGGCCGGCTGCCGGGCCTTCTTTGGCCGCATCGACCTGTTCGACGGCGTCATCGACCTGAGCTTGGGGCCGATCGTCATGGGCGGCACGCAGCTCACTGCGCCAGGAACCGGCCTGCTGAACGTAACCGTCGATCCGCTGCCCCCGGGCGCCGAGGTCAGGCTGGTTCAGGTTGCTGACCAGCCAGGCTCTCAACTCAACTACATCGTCGATCACGCGCCGATTGATACCAGCCAACCCATCGCGATTGACATCAGCCGCCCCGGTTTCGTGCGCGTCGAGCTCTGGTCCGTTGCCGGTGATCCCATCGCCTTCAGCAACCGCATCACCCTGAGGAACGTGCAGTGTGACGTCAACCAAAGCGCCGGGGTTGACATTGTCGATGTCCAGTTGGTGGCCGGCGCCTTCAACCAGACCGTGCCGCCAGCGCCGGTGGCCTACGACCTGCAGCGCGACAACCTCATCGACGTGCGCGATGTGACGCTGGCCGCCCAATGCTGGGCTGCCCGACGCTAGCATGTGGCCGATTGCTCGGCGCCGCGAGGCCTTGGCCCATCTATGACACCTTCTGCTCACGCGCAAACAGCGACCCCGGTAGCAGCCGACCGGCCGGCCAGCAGCCGGCGGTGGCTGCCGTTTGCCATCTTGACGGCGCTGATCCTCTTCCACGTCGTCAGCAACATCGTCTGGCTGCAGCAGGACGGCCGGTCGCTCTACGGCGACACGGGCAACCATGCACGCGCCAGCATGACGATCTTCGAGGTTCTGCGCACGCCCAGCCCCGATATGCTGATTCGCATCGGCCGGGCCACCACCTTCTGGCCGCCGTTGGCCTACCTCCTGACCCAGCCGCTCTACATTCTGTTCGGCGTGGGCACCGACGTCACCAGCTTCACCACCACCTTGTGGTTTGCGCTGGCCATCCTCTTCACCTACTTCATCGGCCGCCAGCTCTATGGCTGGCGCGCCGGGCTGCTGGCCGCGTTCGTTTTCTCCTTCTATCCGGCCGTCTACCTCCAGTCCCGCACCTACTACGTGGACATGGCCCTCACGGCCATGGTGTTGATCTCGCTCTACTGCCTGCTGCGCACCGACGCCTTCCGCCGTCGCACAGCCTCGCTGGTCTTTGGCTTCGCCCTGGGGCTGGCAGCCCTGACCAAGAACGCGTTCATCATCATGACCATCGGACCGGCGCTGGCGGTGGCGGCCATCGCGCTGACGTCCGGCGGGCTGACGGCCTGGCGCCAACTCCTGAGCTGGCAGCCGGGACAGCGCCTACAGCCACAGGCCAGCGACCTGGTCCAGCGGCTGCTCAACATGGCCCTGGCCAGCGTGCTGGTCGTGCTGCTGGCGGCCCCCTGGTACCTGACCCATCTCGGCATCCTGGCCTTCAACGCCGGCGAGGTGACGCGCGACGTCCACCTGGCCAATAAGCCTCTCATCTGGTACCCGCTCAAGTTCGACGAGGCGCTGCTGATCTGGCCCTACCTGCTGTTGCTGGTCGGCCTGGCCGTAGGCCTGCTGCGCATCCGCCGCCACTGGTTCGTCCTGCTGTGGCTGATCAGCGGCGTGGCCATCATCACCATGGTCACGCGCCAAAACGTGCGCTACCTGCTGCCGGTGATGCCCGCGGCTGCGCTGCTCAGCGCCTACTGGATCGTCTCGCTGCGCAGCGGCCTGCTGCGAACGGCGCTGATCGGCTTCACGGCGCTGTTTCAGATCGCCCTCTTCTTCGTCATGAGCTGGGGCGCGCCCAGCGCCTGGAACCTGGCGCTCGACGTGCCGGTCCAAAACGCCCACAACCCCTTCAACGACAACACCAGCGACCGGCCGGTGGCCATCGATCCCTGGGCCTTCCTGTACTACCAATACCCGCCCAAGCCGCACCGCTGGCCTGTCGAGGAGATCACCGCTGCGCTCGTCGACGACATCGAGCGCAGCGGCCAGGCGCATCAGGTCAGCCGCTTCGTGTCGCTCTCCAAACTGCTGGACTTCGAGTACTCCACCTTCGCCTACGAGG
>JBFYTD010000210.1:0-4954 GCA_041300885.1 Anaerolineae bacterium
ACGGCAGCGCACGGCTGGAGCTGCCATCGGAAATGGTCGAGAGCGCCTCGGCGACTGCAGGGCGGGCCGCCGCCAGCGCAGGCGACGCGCTCCAGAACGTCCTGACGGCAGCCGGTCAAGCGGCAACAACTGGCGCCGACGCGATCAAAGACCTCGCCGGCCGCGGCGGCGCCTGGCTGGACGCCTTGCCCAAGCCCAACCTGGCCAACATCCAGTTGCCGCGCGTGCTGGTCCAGCAGTAATCGCCGATCTAGCGCAATCCGTGGAGCATAGCGTAATGAAATCGCTCGTTGATACAATCAATCACCAGATTTCCCGTGGCCGCGGCTTGCGTCGCGCGCTGGTGGTCGCTGCCAGCCTGCTCGTGCTGGCCGTCGCAGCGCTGCCGGCCTCGGCCCAGAGCCCTGCGGTCTCGGCCACCGTCGACCGCAACACCGTCGGCCTGGGTGAGACCTTGACCCTCAGCATCGCCGTCGAGGGCGCCAGCGGCCAGCCCGCCCTGCCGCCGCTGGACGACTTCCAGGTCTTGGAAACCAGCAGCGGCGTGCAGATGAGCACGGTCAACGGCAACACCACGACCCAGACGGTCACCCAGTACCGCTTGCAGCCGCTGCGCTTGGGCGATCTGACCATCCCGGCCTTCCAGATCGTCGTCGATGGCCTGGGCTCCGCCTTTACCGACCCGATTGTGGTCAGCGTGACCCAGGGAAGCGGCGCGCCGGCCCAGCCCGGCGCCATGCCCCCCTTGTTTCCCAACAGCGGCGGCGGCTTGACCGATCTGCTCGGACTGCTGGACCAAATGCTCCAGAACAGCTCGGCGCTGGGGTCGCTCTCTGGCGGCCAGGCGCCAGTGACCCCATCGCGCTCGCTGTCGCAGGTTCCCGCGCCGGCCGGCCTGCAAGGCCAGGATTACTACGCCGAGGCGATGGTCGACAAGGCGACGCCCTACCAGGGTGAGCAGGTGCTCTACACGCTGCGCTTCTATCGCGCGCTGGACCCCTTCGGCCGCATCGAGTACAAGGCGCCAGCCTTCAACGGCGCATGGAGCAAGGCGCTGCCGGATCAGACCGACTACACCACCCAGGCCAGCGGCCGCAGCTACCTGGTCACCGAGCTGCAACACGTGCTGTTTCCCATGGTGGCCGGCGAGGTTGTGATCGATCCGTCCCGGCTGACCCTGCCGGGCGACTATCTGGGCGCGCCAGGGATCGAAGTAGCCAGCCAGCCGCTGACGCTGGACGTCCAGCCGCTGCCGGCTGGCGCGCCGGCCAGCTTCCAGGGCGCCGTCGGCCAATTCTCCATGGAGTCCGAGGTGGACAAGGCCGAGGTCAAGGTGGGCGACGCCGTCACCCAGCGCGTGGTGATCTCCGGCGCGGGCAACGTCGAGCAGGTCGCCGATCCTGTCTGGGCTGACGATGTCGCCTGGCGAGCGTTCGACAGCACGTCCACCACGGCTGATCAATTCCAGGATGGCCAGTTGGCTGGCGTCCGGCGCATCGAGCGGGTGCTGGTGCCCACGCAGTCGGGCCAGTTGACCCTGCCGGCTGCTGAGTTCAGCTACTTCGACCCGGCCGCCGGCCAGTATCGCACCCTGAGCACAGAACCGGTGGAGGTGGCTGTGGCGCCTGGCGTCAACCAAGCGGCCAGCCAGCCGGCGGCTGAGCCGAACCAGGGGACGGTCCCTGTCGTCACAGCCCATCCCGATCTGCGGCCCATCAAGCTCGCGGCGGCTGCGCAAGGCGTTGTCCTGGACACGCCGCTGGCCAAGCGGCCGGTCTACTGGGCGCTGTGGGCCCTGCCGGTGGCGCTGCTGGCCGGCCAGTCTGTCTGGCAGCGACGCCAGCATCTGAACGTAACGAATGCAGCTAGCCTGCGCAGCAAGCGGGCCGCCGAACAGGCCGGCCGTGCGCTGCATGAGGCCGCGAAGCATCCTAATGTGGCTGGCAAGGCCGCAGGCCAGATCCTTACCGAGTATATTGGCGCCAAGCTACAGCGGCCGGTTACGGGCCTGACTCAGCGCGCCCTGGCCGATCTGTTGCTGGTGCATAACGTCTCGCCCAGTCTGGTGGCCCGCGTGCAGGTCATTCTGACCCAAAGCGAGGTCGGCCGCTACGCGCCCGCCGGTTATGCGGCTACTGGAAGCGATCTGCTGGCCGATACCCAGCAGGTGATCGACGCTCTGGAGCAGCAACTTTCCTAGAACGGACGGGACAACCTGAAGAAACCGGGTTTTTCCGAAAAAACCCGGTTTCTTGAGCACGGTTTCTGGAGCACGCACCCAATCACAGGTTCATCATGAAACGATCCATCTTTGCCATCGCATTGATAGGCCTGGCCTTATTGGCCGGGCTGGTCTTCACAGTCCAGTCGTCGTCCAGCACGACGCAGACCAACGCCCAGGCCGTGGCCGCGGCCAATCAGTTGGTCAACGCCGGTCACTACGCCGAGGCCGCCCAGATGTACGAGCAACTGGCTGCGCAAAACCCGCAGGACGCGGCATTGCTCTACAACCTGGGCAACACGCGCTTCCTGCAAGGCGACGCCAGTCGAGCCGTGGCAGCCTATGAGCACGCGGCTGCCCTGGCCCCGCGCGATGCCGACATCCGCGCCAACCTGGTGCTGGCTCGGCAAGCGCTCGGGCAGATCGGCAGTTCCTCCACCGGACCTGCCGGCGCGCTGGCGGACGCCGTCAGCCACTGGTTGACCGTCGACGAGTTAGCGCTGCTGGCCCTGGGCGCATGGTTCGCGCTGGGCATGTTAGTGCTGGTCAATCGTCGTCATTCCGAGTTGCAGTAGTTCATGATTCTCACGGAAAGACGCCAGGAACGCCAAGCGCATCTGCCTTTCTTTGCGGTCTTTGCGCCTTTGCGTGAGCCAAGACTGTGAACTACTGAGTTTGGCTGATTGGTGGTAGAATCCGGCGTATCATGGCTCAACACATTCTGGTAGTTGACGACGACGCCCTGATGCGACGCAGCACCGCCTTGCAGCTTGAGCAGGCCGGCTATCGCGCCAGCACGGCCGGCAGCGCGGAGGACGCCCTGGCCCTGGCGCGGCGCGACCCGCCCGACCTGATCCTGCTGGACATCGGCCTGCCGGGCATGGATGGCCTGGAGGCGCTGCGCCAATTCAGGCAGCAGGCATCCACACCCGTGATTCTCGTGTCAGCCCGCCGGCGCGAGCTGGACACGATCCTGGGCCTGGAGTTGGGCGCCGACGACTACATCACCAAGCCCTTCAACCCCGACGTGCTGCTGGCGCGGGTCAAGGCGGTGTTGCGGCGCGGCGCAGCGTCGCCGGCCGGCGCGGCAGAGCCTGGCACGCTGGTGGTGGGCGACCTGGCCATCGACCCCGCCGCCCACGCTGTCACGGTCGCCGGCCGGGCGGTGGAGCTGACGGCGCGCGAGTTCGGCCTGCTGCACGCGCTGGCGCTGGAAGCGGGCAAGGTGCTCTCTATCGACGATCTGCTGGCCCGCGTGTGGGGCGCCGAATACAGCGGCGAGTCGCAGGTGGTCTACGTCCACGTGCGCTGGCTGCGCGAGAAGATCGAAGCCGACCCCAACCACCCCACGCGCATCCTCAACGTGCGCGGCGTCGGCTACAAGCTGGCGCCGCAGGAGTAGGCCGCCATGCGAACCCTACGCGGCCAGCTCGTCCTTAGCCACATCCTGCCGTTTCTAATCGTCCTGCCGCTCCTTACCCTCGCATTGCTGGTCTTGATCGAGACCCAGGTGCTACTGACCAGCCTGACGCAGCGCGCGACCGAACAGGCCACGCTGCTGGCGCAGGCTGTCCGCCGCCAGTCAAATGTGCTCGACGACCCCGAGCTGGCCCAGTCGTTCGTGGCCGGCCTGACCGTGTCGCTGGATGGCCGCGTGCTGCTGTTGTCACCTGACGGCCAGGCGCTGGCTTCGGCGGGTGTGGACAGCGACAGCGGCAGCCAGACCCTGCGGTCGGACGGCATCGCCACCGCTCTCCAGGGCGAAACCAGCGTTCTGGTCAGCTATGGCCTGGATGGGCAGGGGGTCGAGGTGCTGACGCCGGTCATCGACGCCAGCGGCCGGGTGGTGGGGGTGGTCGGCGTGATCAAGACGCTGACGGGACTAGGCTCGCTGGTCGGCCGGCTGCGCCAGATCATGATCGCAGCCGTGCTGCTGGAGATCGTCCTGGGCGTGATGATTGGACTGCTGCTGGCCCGGCGGCTGGCGCGGCCCATCGACGCGACGGCCAGCGCCGTGGTGGATCTGGCCGAAGGCCGGCCGATGGATCCCGTCGCCGAGCAAGGCCCGCGCGAGATTCGCCAGTTGGCCAACGCTGCCAACGTCCTGGCCGAGCGCTTACGCTTGTTGGAGGAGACGCGACGGCGCTCGCTGGCCAACGTGGTACATGAGATTGGACGGCCGCTGGGCGCCGTGCGTTCGGCTGCCCACGTGCTGCGCGGCCCGGCAGGCGACGATCCAGCCATCCGCGAGGAGTTGCTGGGCGGCGTCGAGACGCAAATCGAGCGCATGCAGCCGCTGCTGGACGACCTGGCCCTGTTGCACGGCCAGGTGTCGGGCGATGTTACACTCCATCGCCGGCCGGTCGCCGTCAGCGAGTGGCTGCCGCCGGTGTTGCTGCCCTGGCGGGCGGCCGCGCTGGACAAGGGGCTGGATTGGCAGGCTGATGTGCCGCAACGCCTGCCAGTGATCGAGATCGATCCCGACCGGCTGGCCCAGGTGGTGGGCAACCTGTTGAGCAACGCGATCAAGTATACCCCGGCCGGCGGCCGCGTGGCGGTAACGGCCGGTGTGGACGATCTGGACGTGTGGCTGTGCGTAGCAGACAGCGGACCAGGGATTGCCAGCGAGGAGCAGCAGCGGGTGTTCGAGGCTTTTTATCGCAGCGAGCGAGACCGGCGCTTTCCCCAAGGGCTGGGCTTGGGACTGACCATCGCGCGCGATCTGGTGTTGGC
>JBFYTD010000211.1:0-4944 GCA_041300885.1 Anaerolineae bacterium
GGCTGCTGGCCAAGCGAGCGCAGGACCTGGATCTGCACGGCCATCAGCAGCCCCAGATCGGCCATGCGCAAGACCAGATAGGCCAGCACGGCCAGCAAGGCTGGCCAACTGGCCGACCAGGAAAGGTCGGGCAAGGGGATGGTCCCACCGGCCAGTCCATAGACCCATAACGCCAACAACAGGCCGAGAGTCGTGGCCCACAGGTTGAAGGTCCAATTGCGCAGCACAGCCCAGCGCTGGGTCGAGGACTGCACACGGAATAGGCGCGGCATGTAGAACTGCGCATCCAACGCCAGCAGCAGCCAGATGGTGCTGGGACCGAAGAGCAGCAACGCAGCGATGGCCAACAGGGGCAGGAGGGTGGAGCCGATGTAGCTATAATCGCGGGCGCCGGTGCCGTAGATCTGAAAGAAGCTGAGGCGCGATAGGCTGTAGCCCAGGGCCAGAATCAGCAGGGCGGCCGGCCATTGGGTGCGCATCAGTTCGGGGTCCGAGGTGGCAGCCAGCACGAACAGGCTGACCGCCGCGAGCGGCAGGCTGACCAATGTCAGGGCCAGGTCGGACAGCAGGCGCGCTCTGTCGTAGTCTGTGAGCTGGTCGAAGTCTGGCTGGAGGCGGTGGGCCAGGCGCTGCAGCAAAGCGATCATAGGCTTATAGTACCGCCTTTGCGGGCTTGTGTCAACCGGCTGGCGGCCACATGGGAGCATCGGCTGATTTGCCGGCAGGGAGTAGTTGGCGTAAAATAAAAACCGACCGGTTGGTATGCTTTGGAGACCAAAATGTCCACACAACAGCGCAGCGAAGAGACCCGATCACGCATCTTGCAGGCCGCCCTCGGCTGTTTTTCCGAGCGCGGCTATGACGGCACCGGCGTGGCCGAAATCTGCCAGCGCGCTGGCGTCAGCAAGGGCGCGTTCTACTATCACTTCGCCAGCAAGCAGGCGCTGTTCGTCGCCTTGCTCGACCAGTGGCTAGCTGTCCTGGACGATCAGGTGGCTGTGCAGCGCGCGCCGAGCGCCACCGCGCCGCAGGCTTTGCAGGCCATGGTCGCCCTCTTGCAACAGGTGTTTCGCGACGCCAGCGGCCGGCTGCCCATGTTTCTGGAGTTCTGGCGCCAGGCCGCGCGCGACGAGACCATCTGGCAGGCGACGATGGCGCCCTTTCAGCACTACCACGCGCTGCTGGCCGGCATCATCCGGCAGGGCATCACCGAGGGCTCGCTGCGGCCGTGCGATCCCGACAATGCGGCGCGTGTCATTGTTTCCATGGCCGTGGGCATGGTCCTGCAGAGCGCACTCGACCCGGCCGGGAGCGATTGGCAGCAGGCGGCCCAGGCTGGGATGGATCTATTGCTAGATGGGTTGGTCAGGAGAGAGCCATGAAAGTATTGCTTACAGGCGCGTTTGGCAACATCGGCCTGCATACGCTGCGAGAACTGCTGGCGCAGGGGCACACCGTGCGCTGTTTCGACGTAGCCGCCAAAGAGAACAAGCGGCGCGCCCGGCAGATTCCTGGTCGCTTCGATGTGGTGTGGGGCGATCTGCGCCGGCCCGATGATGTGGCGGCGGCCGTGCGCGGTCAGGATGCGATCGTGCATCTGGCCTTCGTCATTCCCAAGCTGTCGATGACGGGCGTCGGCAGCGAAGACCGCCCTGACTTCGCGCGTGAGGTCAATGTGGGAGGCACGCTCAACCTGTTGGCGGCCGCCAAGGCCAGTGCCCGTTCGCCCAGCATCATCTTTGCCTCGTCGCTGCACGTGTTCGGCCGCACGCACCATCTGCCGCCGCCGCGGCGGGTCACCGATCCGGTCCAACCGGTGGAGCACTACGCCTGGCATAAGGTGGCTTGCGAGGAGATGGTCAAAAGCGCCGGCTTGCGCTGGGCCATCCTGCGCCTGGGCGCCTCCATGCCCATCCGGCTGATCGTCGATGCGGGCGTGTTCGACGTGCCGCTGGACAACCGCATCGAGTACGTGCATGGCCGGGATGTAGCGCTGGCCATGGCCAACACGCTTCAGGCTGAAGCGGCCTGGGGCAAAACCTGGCTGATCGGCGGCGGGCCGGCCTGCCAATTGCTCTACCGCGACATGGCGACGCAGGTGCTGGAGGCATTCGGCGTCGGCATGTTGCCCGACTGGGCCTTTCGGACGGAGCCATTCAGCACCGACTGGCTGGATACAGCCGAGAGCCAGCAGGTGCTGCGCTTCCAGCGCCATAGCTTGCAGGACTACGTGGGGGACGTCAAGACTGCATTGGGTCCCAAACGACAGGCGGTGATCGCGCTGCGACCGTTGATCCGACGGCGCCTGCTGCGCCTCTCGCCCAACTACGTGCAGCATAGGGCTGAAGCCAGGCGTTTGGCTGCAGGCGCAACGGCCTGAGACCGAACAGGCGTCCACTGTCGATACAACGGTGGACGCCTGTCGTTGCTTGATTTTTAGTTTGGCGGCGAACTGATCAGCGAGGAGTCGCGCCGGGCCAAGCCGGGCGGGACGCCCACGCGATGGCGGTCAGGGGAGCTTATGTTACTCGCTGGTCATGATGAACAGCGGCTTCATCGCGAAGCGCCGGTAATGGGGGCGATAGCGCTCGGTGTTGTAGAAGCGCTCGATGTCCACCACCTTCTTGCTGCTGGTGACCACATCGATCGGCACGTCGTCGTAGCGGCCGTTTTTGAGCACCACCAGCCGGCCGTGCATGCGGTTGAGAATCAGGTCCAGCGCCAGGTTGCCGTAAGCCATGGGCACGATGGAGTCGATCGCGTCGGGGTCGCCGCCGCGCACCAGGTAACCTAGCCGTTGGTTGATGACGTTGATCGGCTTGCCGCCGTTGTACTGCGCCGAGCGAGCTTGGAGCTCCTGGGAGATCAAGTCGCCAACGCCTCCCAGTTTTTTGTGGCCGTAGGCGTCCGTGGTCTGGCTCTGGAAGATCATCTCGCCGCCCGCGAACATGGCGCCCTCGGAGACCATGACGATGGAGTATTTGCTGGGATTGTGATTGCGGTCCTTTGTCATCAGCTCGGTCAGCAGCTCTATGTCAAAGCGGTGTTCAGGGATCACGCAACGATTGGCTGCACCGGCCATGGTCGGCAGCATAGCCGTGAAGCCGGCGTAGCGTCCGAAGACCTCCAAGACCAGGAAGCGCTCGTGCGAGCCGGCTGAGGTGCGCAGGTTATTGGTCAGGGCGATGGTGCGCGACACACACGTGCTGAAGCCGATGCAGTAGTCAGTGCCGGGCACGTCGTTGTCCATGGTCTTGGGGATCGCCACGACCTTGAAGCCCTGCTGCGCCAGATGCACGCCGTAGCTCAGCGTATCGTCGCCGCCAATGGGGATCATGTAGTCGATGCCCAGCCACTCGAGGTTCGCCAGCACCTCTGGCGTCAGGTCGTTCACCTTGTCGGTGTACTTGTCGCGCAGGTGGAGCGGCACGTCGTCGGCCTTGACGCTGCTGGGGCGGGTGCGGGAGGAGTGCAGGAAGGTGCCGCCGGTGCGGCCGGCGCGGTTGACGGCATCTTCCGTCAGTACCTGGAAGTTCTCTCGGTTGTCGTAATCTTTCTCGCGCACGATTTCAATGGCGCCCTTCCAGCCGCGCCGGATGCCGATCACCTGGTAACCTTCGCGCAGCGCGCGGATGGTAACCGCGCGGATGGCCGGGTTCAGACCAGGCACGTCACCGCCGCCGGTCAGGATGCCGATGGTGCCTTTGTAGGATTCTCCGTTTGCCATAAATGGACCTCCAAACAGTTTTGATAACAGCCGTGTCCGCCGCGGGCAGCAGAGCCAGTGCAAGCGGAGGACGGCGCGATTAACCTGCAAAAACAGGCTCCATGATACCACCAGGCAGGCAAAACGGCAACCTGCGCGGCAGGGATGCGCTTTGGAGGTTGTGGCCTGGTAGGCGTACAATATCCACCTATGTCCGATCCATTGATGCTTGCCCTCGCCGTTGTAGCTATCATTTTCTTTGCCTCCTTCACCCAGAGCGTTGTTGGCTTTGGCACAGCTATGGTTGGCATGCCGCTGATCGTCGGCGTTTTGGGCATCGCCATCTCGGCGCCGCTGATTGCCATGGTGGGCCTGACGCTGGAGGTGGTGATGCTGCTGCACTACCGGCAGAGCGTCAACCTGACCGTCATGTGGCGCTTGATCGCCGCAGCCGTGGTGGGCATTCCTTTGGGCATCTATGCTGTGCGACGCATCGACGAGGAGATCGTGCTGACGGTGCTGGGGGTGGTGATCGCCGGCTACGCCATCTACGGCTTGCTGCGGCTGCGGCTGCCCGAGCTGCGCAGCAGCCTGTGGGGCTACGGCGCAGGTTTTCTCTCTGGCATATTGGGCGGCGCCTATAACACGGCCGGCCCGCCGGTGGTCATCTACGGCCACTGCAAGCGCTGGCCGCCGGAGGAGTTCCGCGGCAACCTGCAGGGTTTCTTCCTGGTTATCGACGTGCTGGTGGTCGCCAACCATGCTGTCCTGGGCAACGTCACCCCTGAGGTCTGGCGCAACTATCTGATTGCGCTCATCCCACTCCTGCTTGGCTTCGTGGTTGGCACCCGTCTGGCCACGCGCATAGACCCCGCGCAGTATAGCCGAATTGTGTTGGTGATGCTGGTGATACTGGGGGTGCGATTGATTTTGTGAGGCTGATCCGTGGCGAGTAACGAGTAATGCGTAACCCAGAATTGCGCTTGCGCGCGCTCTTCCGGGTTACGCATTACTCGTTACGCATTACTCCGCCCATACGCCCGATCCAACACCTCCACCGTATGCCACATGGGCAGCGGCCGGCCGAGGCGCTCCAGGTGAGCCGCGATCTGGGTCAGGCAGCCGATGTTGCCGGTAACGATGGCCTCGGCGCCGGTGGCCAGGATGTTGCGGGCTTTGCGCTCACCCAGTTGGCCGGCGATCTCTGGCTGCTCCAAGTTGTAGGTGCCGGCCGAGCC
>JBFYTD010000212.1:0-4931 GCA_041300885.1 Anaerolineae bacterium
TCGGGGGGCATGGGGCGGGCATCGCCGGTGATGGCCACGGTGGCCACCACGCCCGTGGCTTCGGCCCAGTTTGCCACGGCCTGGCGGATGGCTTCGGGAAGGGGCGACCCTTCGACGGGCTGAGCGCGCAGGTCTTGCACCACCGCGCGGGCCTGCGCCAGGCTTTGGCGTGCGGTGGTCTTGGCCTGGCCGAGATGATGCTGCACCACCGGGAGATCTGCTGGCAGCGCCTGCTCGGCGGCCTCCAGGTGCAGCACGATGCTAACGAAGCCCTGGGCCAGCGTGTCGTGGATCTCGCGCGCGATGCGCTGACGTTCGGCCAGGGTGCCGGCCTCTCGTTCCGCTCGCGCCAGCTCGGCCTGCGTCCGCTGCAGCTCATCGATCAGCGCCTTGCGTTCGGCGCTTTGGCGGATGATGGCGGCGATCCAGATGTAGAAGATCACCGAGAAGCCGATGCCGGCAAGCGCCGCCCACAGGCCAGGGTCACGCAAGTCGAGCGATCCAGCGCCGCCTTGGACCACCACCAACGCGCCCAGCCCCACGCTGACCGGTATGGCCCAGAGAGGCGGCAGCATGAAGAAGATCTGGCTATAGAATCCGGCCAGCGTGAAGTAGAAGGCCGGGTTGATGCGAACCAGGAGATACCACAGGGCGATTCCGACGAGAATGACAACGGTCGATGCCAGCGAGTGACTGCGCCAGTCGGGCACACGTCGTGCGTACAGCATGCAGCCGATCTGCCACAGCGCCAGCAAACCAGTCAACACGGCGATCTGCACTCGCTCGACGCCGTCCGGCCCGGGCTGGCCCACCATCACCATGGCAAAGGGAACGAACAGCGACACGAAGAAAACAGCCGACCAGACCCAGGCCCAGCGCTCCCAAACATCGGCCGGCTGGCTCTGGTGCGATTGCGGTCGTTGGTCTTTGGCAGTCGATTCTGTCATCGTAGCGATCCTCAGGTTCAGATCGAAATGGACCGACTTGATTATAGCCTAAATCGTCGTCAAGGCGAAGCGATCGTTCTATGTAGAGAGCGCGTCGATTGCCATGATCGCCAGGGCGTCCCGCCCGGCTCTGGCGGCCGACTCGCATTTGACCCGGCGGCAGGCCAAACGTTGGTTGAGTAGGCGTCCCCGCAGGGGCCGTATCGAAACCAACGTTCGGCCTGCCGCCTGAACAGTCACCAATGCACGATGCTTCTGACCACCGCAAGGCTCCGTCATTCCCAACGAAACGTGCGTGTGGCCAGCAGGGTTCCTACCACCAGCATGCCCAGCAGCACCGCCACAGCGGCCAGGTTCCAGCCTTGGCCGAACCACAGGCCCTGGAGCAGCTCGACAACGTAGGTCAAGGGCAGGAAGTCGCCGATCCGTTGGATGTTCTCAGGCATCGTTTCCCGCGGCATGGCAGCTCCCGACAAGAACAGCATGGGCATCAGAAGCGCCATACCCAGCGCCTGGGCAACGCGTGGGGTGGACACGAGGCCGGCCAACACGAAGCTGAAAGCGCTGAAGCTCAGCACGCACAAGAAGATGGCCGGCAGCAGGCTCAGAGGCATCGCAGGCATGGTCAAATCGAAGACCAGCCGGCCGGCGACCAGCAAGAGCAGCGTGCCGGCCAGGGCTGCCACCAGATTGACCGCCAGCAGCGCGCCGAAGATCACGACCGGCCGGACCGGGGTGGCCCGCAGACGGCGCAGAATACCCTGCTCACGATACGTGGCCAGCCCGATGGGCAGCCCGAGCAGGCCGAGCGTGGCAATGGTCATGCCGATGTAGGCTGGCACCGACACGTCGACCGTGCCCATGCCGCCGAACAGTGGCGTCGGTTCGTTGCCGAAGATCGCGCCGAAGACGAAGAGCAGGAGGAGCGGGAATGCCAGAGTAAAGAACATGCTCATCGGTTCGCGCACAAACAGCTTGATCTCTGAAATGGTCATACGGTGGAAGGATTTCATGGGTTGCCTCGCTTTCGCTAATCCCGCAAGCCGCGGCCGGTGGCGGCGAGAAAGACATCTTCCAGAGTAGCTCGCTCCTGACGGAGGTCGGCCGGCTCCATCTGGTGTTCGGCCAGGGCCTGAGCCACGCGTGACAGCAATGGGCCGGCGCCGCGTACCGTCACCTGGGCGCCGATGCGCTCCACAGCACTGACGCCTTCCACCTGTTGGAGCAGCGCCGGGTCGAAACCGTTGCTGGTGGTGAACCGCACCTGGCTATCGGGTTGGATCCGGCGGATCAGCGCCTGGGGGGTATCCAGGGCGACGATCCGGCCGTGGTCGATGATGGCGACTCGATCCGCCAGGAGCTCGGCTTCGTCCATCGCGTGCGTGACCAAGACCACGGTCTTGGCCTGAGCGCGCACACCCTGAACCAGTTCCCACGTTGCGCGGCGGGCTTGGGGGTCCAGGCCGGTGGTCAGCTCGTCGAAGAACACGATCTGGGGGTCGTTGATCAACGCCAGCGCGATGAACAACCGTTGTTGCTGCCCTCCCGACAACTTGCCGAAGTAGGCGTTGCGCTTTTCTACCAGGCCCCACTGCTCGATCAGCCGATCGCGCGGCACGGTTGCTGGGTAGAAAGAAGCAAACAGATCCAGGATCTCCCAGACCTTCAACCGCTGCGGGACGGCAGCTTGCTGGAGCTGGACGCCGATGTGCTGGCGCAGGGCCTGCGCATCCTGCTGCGGGTCGATGCCCAGAACCGAAATATCGCCACGGTCGGGCCGGCGCAGCCCGACGATGGTTTCGACGGCTGTGGTCTTGCCGGCGCCGTTGGGGCCGAGGATGGCGAAGATCTCGCCTTGCGCCACGTCGAAGGAGATGTCGTCGACGGCTACGGTCGAACCGTAGCATTTGCGCAGATTTCTGACAGTGATTACATTGGTCATGGGAAACTCCATTCACGGACCTGTCCGGTATGCGGTCTAACCTGAAAATCGCTCGGGCCGGTCTTTGCGCAGCACCCCGGAGTGGGCCCGACCGTGCCCGCCCGTTTTCATCCACGGTTGTGCGCCCAGCGCATGGATGCTGACTTGCCCAAAGCATAACACGGACCTGCCGCCTTGTCGCCAACCGGCCGGTTGAATCGGCCGTGCTGGTCGATGGAGGGAACTGTCCCCCACTTTGAGGAGCGGGCATCAACCGAACGGTTGATACGCGAAGCTGCCAATGAGTAGAGTGCTTTCATAGTTGCCGCTCTCGCCGGTTCCGTGAACCGGCGAGAGCAAAAGACACCGGAATAACTTACGCCCGACTGCACTCGTCACGCACGATTCTCGCCACCGTTTCGTTCAACATAGGGTAGTGCGAATACGAATCGAAATCGGCAAGCCAGAGCGTACGCTTGATGCGCAAGGAGAACACCTGATGGATAGCCCCGACAAAGCGACCGAGACGCAACTGAAGAACATCCAGACCAAGACCGGCAAGACGCTGGACGAGCTGAGCGCCATCGTGCGCGAGAGCGGCCTGACCAAGCATGGTCAGATCCGGGAGATGCTAATGGCCGACTTGGGCCTTGGCTACGGCGACGCCAACGCGCTGGCGCATTATGCGCTGCAGTCGGATGGCTCCCGCGCCGCCCAAGCCGCGGGGTTGACCGCCGACGGCGTGTTGGATGCCATCTACACCGGCCCCAAAGCCAGCCTGCGGCCGATTCACGACGCGCTGATGGCGGAGATCGACCAGTTCGGCCCCTTCGAGATTGCACCAAAAAAGGACTACGTCAGCCTACGCCGCAAGAAGCAGTTCGCCATGGTCGGCCCGGCCACCAAGGCTCGGGTGGAGGTAGGGCTGAACATGAAGGGAATTGAGGCGACCGAACGCCTGGTCGCTCAACCTGCCGGAGGGATGTGCAACTACAAGGTGAAGTTGGTTGAAGTCGGGGACGTGGACGCCGAGCTGATCACCTGGATCAGGCAAGCCTACGACAGCGCTGGGTGAGTATACCGTAAAGCATCGGTTTCTGGCCCAGTAGAGCGCCGCACCGGCGCAGGAAGATGCGCTCCACCCATTCGAGGACGCGGAGCTCTTCCTCTTGGGCGACGATCACCTTGCGCTGGCTTGCAGCACGGGGGCAGAATGCATATACTGGGCCAGTACCGCGTTTGATTGTAACGCAGACGCGCCCGAACCTACACTGTTTTGGAGACCATCATGAACCCATCGAACCATCCCAGCGGACCACGCAAAACCGTCACCGTGCCCGCCGTTGCTGATCCCTGCTCACACGTGACAGACATTGGCCCGGTTACGCCCAGCGCGGCCGGCTGCGAGGATTGCCTGGCCATCGGCGACATCTGGGTGCATCTGCGCGTGTGCATGACCTGCGGCCACGTGGGCTGCTGCGACAACTCCAAGAACCGGCACGCCACCAAGCACTTCCACACGACGGGCCATCCCATCATCCAGTCCTTTGAGCCGGGCGAGAACTGGCTGTGGTGCTACGTGGACGAGCAGTTCATGGTCTGAGGAGAACCAGCATGGCCAAACCCATCATCATGACCGTCGACGACGAGCCGCAGGTGCTGAACGCCGTGGAGCGCGACCTGCGCCGCCACTTCCGCAGCGAGTACCGCATCGTCAAAGTCGGATCGGGCAGCGAAGCGCTGGACGTGGTGCGCCAGCTCAAACAGCGCAACGATCCGGTCGCACTCTTCCTGGTGGACCAGCGCATGCCGCACGTCAGCGGCACCGAGTTCCTGGCCCAGGCCATGAAACTCTATCCCGACGCGCGCAAGGTGCTGCTGACGGCCTATGCCGACACCGAGGCCGCCATCGACAGCATCAACAGCATTGGGCTGGACCACTACCTGCTCAAGCCCTGGGACCCGCCGGAGCAGAACCTCTACCCGGTGCTGGACGACCTGCTGAGCGACTGGTGGCAGACCACGCCGCCGCCCTTCGACGGCATCCGCGTGGCCGGCACCCT
>JBFYTD010000213.1:0-4895 GCA_041300885.1 Anaerolineae bacterium
CCTGCAGCTTGGGCTGCAGCAACTCAACCGTCGACATCGCTAAAGGCAACCTCTTGCAGCTACCAGAGGACACGCAACTGCGCAGCCGCGCTGGCCCCGACGCTCAGCCTCGCAGCAATACCTTGCACTGTATCCACCACCTTGATTCTATTATACAGCACCATGCGCGGGCCAGCCAGTGCGGAGCGTCAGCTGTCGTGTATAGAGTTCGGTTGAAATTCGGGCTTGAGAAAGGGCAGCTTCCTGATAAGGTATGTGTATCCACCACTACTAGCGTAACGGTTGTGCAATCAGAGCCTGATTCGTTGAAAGCGGCTCAGAACTGCAAGTTTGGAACAGGGGCAGACTGAGCTGGAAAGCCCAGCCGCCGGTTTGGATGGTGCGACCAGCAAAGAGACTCTGGTGGGTGAACCTTACCAAGCAACCGTCAGGTAGCCAGGCCACGTCGGCCGGCGTATGAGCCGCAACCTGGACCAACGTTTTGGTGCTGGCGGCCACCGGCGCCAGCCACCGTTCGGGTTCCTGAAAGCATTGCGTGCTGAGCCAGTGCGCGGCCCAGCGGACAAAGTTGGCGGCAAAGGCGGCGAACTGTTCTTGCAGCCAGAGCGCCGGCGCTGCGCGCACCTTGAGATGGTGCATCTGGAAGACCCCCTTGCCTTCTTTGATGCCCGCTTCAACGGTCTGTCTGCCGTTGTAACAGGCGAACCAGGCCGGCAAGTCTGAGGTGACGGCGTCAGCACCGAAATGCAGCAGCACGCCATACCGCCGGGTCTGCCCGGTGTGAAAGCGTTCCAAAGCCAGGTCGACCGGGTATGGACAGCTCTTCAGGACCTGGCTGGGCCAAGCCACCAGGTCGGCATTGGCGCCCACCCGTGTCCAGGCGGTGGTGTCGTCAACCCGTTTCAGCAGGCTGTCCCGGACCTGGTGGTTGTGGGGCCGGGTATAGACCTCGTAGCCCATTTCGATCAGCAGGGCGACGTTGTCGCCGGTCCCGAAACCCGCATCCAGGCGAAAGACCGCCGCCACCGGCGCCGGATTGGCCGCATTCTCGTGTTCAAACCGCTGCAGGCGTGCCTGCAACCCGGCCTCCTGAGCCTGGATCAGGCTGAGTGCGTCCTGGTGGCGCGCCACCTGCTGAGTCAGGTGCGCCACGACCTGGGCCTGGCGGGCGGACTGACGCTGGCGCGTCTCGGCCTGCTGGCGCGCTTGGGCGAGGTGGCTGTGCGGTCGCTCCGGTCGCTGCCGCGTCTGGTAGTCGCTGACCAACGCCGCCAAGATCGTTTCCGCCGCCTGCAACCGTTCGGTACAAGCCTGGAACGCCGCCTGGGCGGTTGCCAACTCCACCCGGCGCTGGGCCAGCCGCTGTTCAGCTTGGCTGCGCTGGTCGCACAGGGCCTGCCAACGGTGGCGGAGCAGATCGGTCCGCCGCCAGGGCCGCACGCCGGTGGCTGCTTCGGCCGCCAAGACCAGTTCTTCGGCCAGTAGGCACGACACCAGGTTGCCCGGATGCGGCTTAACGGCCAGCCACAGCCGGCCATAGGTCGGGCTGCCGACGCTGACCACCGCGGCCTGGTAACCCAGGCGAACTTCATCGTCCATGTGGCCGAACGCGGCCTCCGGATAGGTCGTGCTGGTGTTCGACACCGGTCGCCCAGTCAGGTCAGCATCGTAGATCAGACGCCCCTGCGTCGCCAGGGCTTGCGTGATCTGTTCATTGATCAGCGGCTGGCTGATCGCTTGCAGTACCTGGCCGATGGCCTCAGCTTCGGCCTGCGTCAATGTTTGCAAGGTGCGCCCAACGCCACTGTAGTCGGCCCAACCGGCTTGCTGCCAGGCGGTGGCCACCATCTGATCCTGATCTAGCGGCCGGCCAGCGCGGCTGATATCTTGCAAGTGCGGCAGACCGGCCAGTATCGCCACCAAGAACTCGACAATCTTGGTCTGCGGCCGGTGGCGGTACGTCTTCTGATGCAACGGAACCGCCATTAGGGCTTGGATCAGGCCCAGATGCTGCGCATACTGGCCCAGCAGGACGAGCAGGGCATGTTCCGTATGGTACGGCGGGGTCGCATTGGTGCTCACGGCGGCTCCTGACTGGACGGGCTGGAATCGCCCCGAGCATAGCCGCCGACCTGTCGGTTGCAAAAGTGCGAATTTGAGGCCGTTTTCTACGATTCGGCTTCTGGTTGCACAAAACTTACGCTAGGCGGTGAAAGACCGCTGCGGAGGTTGATTGCACCAACCGCTAGCCGAAGGCAAGGGCGTCGCCGTGAGGCGGGGTCTGGAGGAAGCTGGAGGCAAACCTGCGACTTGAGGGACACGAACCCTATCCGAGGCCACGTCAGCCGGGCGAGTTGGCAAGAAGCAGCGAAGCCCGATGCAATCAAGGGCGGATGTGGTAAATGGGGCAAGGGTGCAGGGACAGTCAACGTTCTTACCTGGGGAGACCTGTCGTCACGCCGTGGAAACGGTAACCCTGATCGTGAGGTCAGGCTGCGGCGGCAGGAGTCAGCCGAGGCCATAGTACCGTTCCATCGAGCGGGAAGGGCCGAACGTCGAGACGGACTCGAGCTTGAGCAGTTCGTGGGATAGGTATGGAAGGCCGAAAAACCACCGATCGTGGACCTACTGAGCGGGGCGTAGCGGTGAAGCCGCAAGGGACCGCGCAGAGGGCCGAGCCATCCCCGGCACGAGACGAGGGCGAGACCAACGTGAGCGGAGAAGGCGTCTGGGAGCGGGTGTTCGAACGGAACAACCTGTTCCTGGCGCTAAAGCGGGTCGAGGGCAACGGGGGCGCACCGGGTATCGACGGGATGCCGGTGCAGGAGATGCGTCCGTGGCTGAAGGCGCACTGGCTGGCAGTCAGGGCGGCCCTTGACACTGGGAGCTACAAGCCGAGCCCGGTGCGGCGGGTGGAGATACCGAAACCCGACGGCGGGGTCAGGTTATTGGGCATCCCGACGGTGATCGATCGCCTGATTCAGCAGGCGATGGCGCAGGCACTCACGCCACTGTTCGAACCCCGGTTTTCGGACCACAGCTACGGTTTTCGGCCGGGCAGAAGTGCGCATGCCGCGATCAGAATGGCCCAGCAGTACATCGCCGACGGCTACGATTGGGTGGTGGACATTGACCTGGAGAAGTTCTTCGACCGGGTCAACCACGACAAACTGATGGCGCGCGTGGTGCGGGTGGTCAAAGACCGGCGGGTGCTGAAGCTGATCCGGGCCTATCTAGAGGCGGGTGTGATGGTCAACGGGGTAGTGATGGACAGCGAAGAAGGGACGCCGCAAGGTGGCCCGCTATCACCGCTGCTGGCGAACGTCATGCTGGACGATCTGGACAAGGAATTGGAGCAGCGGGGGCTGCGGTTCGTGCGCTATGCCGACGACTGTAACATCTACGTGGCAAGCGAGCGAGCCGCCGAGCGGGTGATGGCAAGCGTCACGCGATTCCTCACCGAAAAGCTGAGCCTGAAGGTCAACGAACGCAAGAGCAGCGTCAACCGGCCGTGGCGGCTGAAGTTCTTAGGCTTCAGTTTCTACCGGCGGAAGGGCGTGCGCGTGCGGGTGGCCCACAAGGCGCTTGACCGCTTCCGAAGCAAAGTGCGGCGACTGACGAGACGCACGCGACACGGACAACTGAAGCAAGTGATCCAGGAACTCAACCAGTACACGATGGGTTGGATCGGCTACTTCCGGCTGTCGGATGCCAAGAGTGTCTTTGAGGAGCTGGACGAATGGATACGACGGCGGTTACGGCAATTGGTGTGGAAACGCTGGAAGCGCGGCACAACCCGCTGGCGAGAATTGGTCAAGCTGGGGATACCCCCCAGATTGGCGGGGCTAGGCGCCGTGCAACACGGCCCCTGGCGCATGGCGGCATCGCCTATCGTGCAGTGGGGTCTCAGCAACGCCTTCTGGCAGCAGCAAGGGCTCCACAGCATCACCGAGCGCTATCGCCAACTGCGTAGTGCTTGACGAACCGCCGGATGCGGACCCGCATGTCCGGTGGTGTGAGAGGGGGCGGTTCATCGCCGCCCCCTACTCGATCTCACAATTCGCTAGAAGCGTTCGTGCAGATGCGGGCAGGTGGGCGGAAACATCGTCCGCATCGCGGCCTCGATTGTGGGAGGCGGGCTGCCCCAGCTGCGCAGACCGAACTCACCAGGATCAAGGGTGCCGTACAGCAGGGCCGTCAGGCCCTGGATCGACAGGTCACAATCCGCCCGGCCGCCCTCACCGACCCGCAGAACGCCGTCTGCCGATTCGAATGTCCAGGTGGCGTTATTCCAGGGGCAGAGCGGATCGGAGATGCGGGCTGCAAAACGGCCCGGCCCTGCTACCAGCCCTCCCGTCCGCGCCACATCAAGCACCCGCGCCATCGGGGCGCGGATGTCCGTCTCCACCTTGACCTGCAGGTCGGAGAGCCAGGTCTCGGGCAACTCCGAGGGGGCCAACCAGAGCTCGACGCGGTCCGCCTGGTCCACGTGGCGGGCAATCCACTCGAGGAGAAGCCGGCGCGCCTGCGGCGTGTCGTAGTAAAACCGCACGGCCCTGAACAGGAACCGAGTTTCTTCTTCGCCCTGCAGGCTGTACAGCATCAACCCGGCCGTCTCGCCGCCAACCTTCGGCTGGGCCAGCCAGAAGCGGTTGCGCTTCGCCGCGGTCCTGTCCGGCCGGGAGAAAACACCCATGCCATGGGTTCGCGCCCGCACCCGGACGAGGTACGCGTGGTAGTCGTCAAACGCGTCGCCGATCAGGGCGCAGGTGACCTGTCCTGCGAGGTCTGACCGGAGCAGGGGCGAGAGCGCGGCGGGCGTGAATCGCGCGATGCGCGGCAGGGGAAACGTGACGTAGCCCAGCTGCTCGTAAAAGGATTCGCGGAACGGGTAG
>JBFYTD010000214.1:0-5241 GCA_041300885.1 Anaerolineae bacterium
ACGAAGTCCGCGGGGTCGGTGATCTTGTCGTTGCCGTTGTCCAGCGCGCCGGCGTTCTGCAGGTCGAAGAACTTGAACGAGTCGACGTAGAAGGCGTCAGGCGGGCTGCCGCCGGCCAGGCTGACCTGCAGCTTGGTGTCGTAGTCCGGCACCTGGCTGAGGGTCACGTTGACGTTGGGGTTGGCGGCGTTGTACTGGTCGACGATGGTCTGCAGGCGCTCGTTCTCGGCCGGCGAGCTGGACCAGCCCATCAGCACCAACTCGGTCTTGGCGCCGGTGGCGGCCGGCTGCTCAGCGGGAGCCGCGGGCTGCTCGGCGGGAGCGGCCGGCTGTTCAGCCGGGGCTGCCGGAGCGGGTTCAGGTGTGGCGGCGCCGCCGCAGGCTGCCAGCAGCATGGCGGCGACGATCAGCAGTGCAAAGGTCGTGTAGCGTAGGGTTCGCATGGTTCTGTCTCCTCCTTAGGGAGCGGAAAATGGGTTGGAAACGGTTGGAACATCGAATTGTGAGACGAAATCGACGCGATAGGCGATTGCGCACCTCCTGTGGGTGTTGCAGTCCACAGGCCCTTTTGCGAGGAGACGACCATGCCGCTATAATCGGGGTCGTGTCTGGCGTAGGGTCCTGCGGCTTTACGTGGATGCCGGCTGGGTTGCTCTGTCGTCCGCCAAGATGTCCGGAGCAGCCCAGCCTTTCGTTTTTCTGTAGGACTGACAGTCCTGAGTCCGTCCTGGGAGCTAGTCTCGACGCGTCGGACATAGCCGTGCGCAGGCTCAGGACTGTCAGTCCTGGCGCTTACGGCCGGATATCGACCGTCTGAAGCTGCCCGCGGGCGTAGAACTTGAACGCCAGCCGGGTCCAGTGATGGGGCAACTGCGACTGCATGGTCCACGAGCCGTCGTCGTGCAGTTGCAGACCGCCGAAGCCCAGTACTGCCGCCTGCCACAGCCCGCCGGCGCTGGCGGCGTGGATGCCATCGCTGGCGTTGTGGCGCACGTCACGCAGGTCGGCCCGCGCGGCGCGCATGAAGTGCTGATACGCTCCTTCGGCGTCGCCCACGCGGCAGGCCATGATGGCGCTGATGCTGGGGCCCAGGCTGGAGCCGTGCTCGTGGTCGGTGCGTGGGTCGTAGTAGTCGTAGTTGACCCGCACCTGCTCGGCCGTGAACCGGTTTGGCAGCAGGTACTGCAGCATCAGCACGTCGGGCTGCTTGAGGTTCTGCGTCTCGGCGCAGCCCTCGATGTCCAGCAGCGCCTGCATCGACTTGGTGCGGCCGGGGTCGCGCAACACGGCGATGTCGACGTCTTCCAGGTCAAAGTAGCCGGCGAATTGCTCGATCAGGCCGGTCTCCGGGTCCTGGAGGATCGCCATAGCGTCGATTACCTGCAACCAGTGAGCCAGTCGCTCAGGGGACAAGTCCAGAGCAGCCGCCAACTGCCCATGCTTGTCCGGGTGTTGGCGCTCCAGCCAGGCCAGCACCTCCAGCGCCGTCTCAAGGTGCCACTTGGCCATGGCGTTGGTGAAAGTGTTGTCGTCGATCCTGTCGTGGTACTCGTCAGGGCCGATGACGTTGCGATAGTGGTACCTGCCATCCTCTTCAAGTTGAGCCGCGCTGGCGAAGAAGCTGGCGCCGTCCAGCACGATCTCGGCGCCGTGGTCGCGCATCCAGGCGTCGTCGCCGGTGACGTGCCAGTACTGCATGACGCCGTAGGCGACGTCGGCTGTGATGTGGATCTCGATGTCGCCGGTCCAGATGCGCACCAGCTTGGTCGGATCGGCAAAATGGGTGACCCAGGTCGGAGTCACCTCCGTGCCATCTGCCGCGCTCTCCCAGGGGAACTGGGCGCCCTCATAGCCGTTGCCGGCCGCCTTCTGGCGCGCGCCCGGCAGGTTGTGATAGCGGTACATCAGCATGTTGCGCGCCAACTCGGGCTGGGCATAGGCAAACATGGGCAGGATGAAAATCTCCGTGTCCCAGAAGACGTGATGCCGGTAGCCGAAACCGCTCAACGTCTTGGCGCCTATGCTGGCTCGCTCGGTCCAGCGCGGCGCAGCGATGACCAACTGGAAAATGTTGAAGCGCATGGCGAGTTGGGCTTCGATGTCGCCCTCGATCACCACATCCATGTCCTGCCAAACGCTGGCCCAGGTCGCATCGTTGGCCGCGCGCAGCGCCGCGTAGCCCGCCGCGGCTGCGGCCTGAGCCTTGCTTTGCGCCGCCGCAACCGGATCGTCCGCATCCAGATCGGGCACAATGGCCACGAACTTGTCCAGCGTCAGGCTCTGGCCGGCCGCCAGTCTGGCGCGGCGTTCCACAGCCGGCTGGCCGTCGGCGTCGCTGAACGCGGCCGTGACCGGCGCGTCGGCTGCTGCTGTCACGGCCGCCGCCACGACCAGATCATGGTCGGTGGCGCGTGTGCGCTCGTGCAGCCAGACCACGTCCTCGCTTTGACTCTGATCGATTCGCCGCCAGTGCAAAAGGCCGGTGTTCTCCACGTGGTCGTCGACGCCTGTGCGCAGTCGCACCTCCGCTGCGCCTTGCAGCACCTGCACCTGCGTCCGCACCAGCGCCGTATGCGGGTCGGCCAAGCTGGTGCAGCGCTCGAAGTGTAGCGCCACTACCGGCCCGTCCTCGCCTGGCTGCCAATGGAATGAGCGGCTCAGCACGCCGCTGCGCAGGTCGAGCTGGCGCCGGTACGCGCTGACCTGGCCGCGGTCCAGCCGCAGGCGTTCCCCGTCGATCCACACATCCACGCCCGTCCAGCGCGGGAGGTTGGCCAGCTCGGTGAAGTTGATCGGCATGTCGTCCCAGACGCGGTGGACGAAGCAGGCCGGCATATCGCCTGGATACCCTTCCTCCAACGAGCCGCGCGCACAGAATGCGCCGTTGCCGACCGTGAAGATCGTCTCTTTATGCAGTTGGTTGGCCGGATCGAAGACTGCCTCGGCCACAGTCCAGGCGGCGTTTTCCAGTCCGGCCAGCACAGCGGCCAGGGTGACGCCCTCCAGGCTATCGAAGCGCACGTGGGCGTGGCCGACCCGTTCCTGCGGCCCCAGGCCCACGGCCCACATGCCGGCCGCCAGCGCCGCGTCGATGCCGGCCGCGGCGTCTTCGACCACGGCGCAATTGGCCGGGGCCACGCCTAGTTTGTCGGCCGCCCACAGAAACAGGTCCGGCTCGGGCTTGGGGCGCTCGACGCTGAAGCCATCGGCAATGACGTCCAACAGATGGGCGACAGCCAGGCGATCGATGACCGACTGCGCGTTCCTGCTGGCTGAGCCCAGCGCGGTTTTGACGCCGGCCGCGCGCAGTTCCTGGATGAAAGCGACCGCGCCGGGCAGCAGGTCGGCGGGCGTGATTTCGTCGAGGCTAGCGACGTAATAGTTGTTCTTGCGCTCCATCCACTCGGTGACCTGCTCTTCGGTTGCCGCGCGGCCGTTCTCGTCCAACATGATCTGCAGCGAGGCCCGCCGCGAGACCCCGCGCAGCCGCTCGTTGATTTCCCGGCTGAAGCGCATACCTTCCTCGTCGGCCAGGCGCTGCCAGGATCGATAGTGGTATTCGGCGGTGTCTGTGATCACGCCATCCAGGTCGAAGATGACTGCTCGGAGCTCCATGAGGGACCTTCCTGTGATGCCTAACGGGACGAAACAAACGATGCGGCGCTTGATGCACGCACGATCAACGAGGGTTGCAGTAATCGATGGCGCTGCTGTACGGGCCTGTCGCAGATTTCGTCGATCAACATGGTCACCAACTGCTCTCCGATCTCGACGATGGGCTGGGCCACGGTGGTCAGCCCGGGGCGCAGGTAGCGGGCGATGGGCGCATCGTCGAAGCCCACCACGGCCAGCTCGCGCCCCACCTCCAGCCCGGCGTCCCAACCGGCGTTGAGCACGCCCAAGGCCATCAAGTCGGAAGAGGCGATGATGGCGCTAGGACGGCGATCCAGGGACAGGGCCAGCAGACGCTGCGTAGCCGCGTAGCTTTCATCATAGAAGTTGCCGGCCAACTGTATCCAATCGGGGTCAGCCGACAAGCCTGCCTCGCTCAGGCCGTCCAGGTAGCCCTGCAAGCGGTAGAAGCCGGTCTGTGACTTACCCGGCCAGGCCAGAAACGCGATGCGCCGGTGCCCCAGCGCGACCAGGTGGCGGGTGGCTGCCAGCGTGCCAGCCTTGCCATCGACGTCAATCCACAAGAAATCCCAGTCCTCGTTGGCCCGGCCAAAGGAGACAAAGGGGAACTCGTTCTTGACCAGCGCCAGCACGCGCTCGTCGTCGAAGTTGGTGTTGGTCAGGATGAAGCCGTCGACCTGGCCGATCAGCATCATCTCCTCGTAGGCCGACAACTCCGCATGCACGTCGATGCTGGGAAAGGCCAGGATGCGGTAGTCGTGGCGGGCGGCTGCCTCGGCGATGGACTGCAAGAACTGGTCGAGAATGGGGTTGAACTGGTCGATGGGGGATGGCCGCCAGGAATAGCCCAAGAGGCGGGTCTCGCTGGCCTGCAGGTTACGGGCGGTGAAGTTGGCTCGGTAGCCCAAGCGCCGAGCGGTCTGCAACACGCGCTCCCTGGTCTCGTCGCCCACGCGGCGTGAGCCGTTAAGCACATATGAAACTGTGGCAGTGGAAACGCCTGCTTCTCTGGCCACGTCACGGATCGTTGTGCCGGCCATATTTAATCGTTTAACCTGAGATGGAAAAGAAAAGCCGTTGGGACGACGGCATGAGACACCACTACTTAAACGTTTAACGTGCCCTAGTATACACGCAATTTTGCGTCCTGTCAATACCCAAATTTCGCGACCCTGCTTTTTCGAGAAGCCTCACAACTGTCATGCTGAGGGCCGCCGAAGCATCCCCGTGGATGAGACAAGGGGATGCTTGACAAGGGGATGCTTCGGCGGCCTCAGCATGACAATCACGCAGTCCCTGACAACTACACGTCGAAATACAGCTGCATCTCATACGGATGCGGCCGGTTGCGCACCGGGTAGTACTCGGCCTCACGCTTGAAGGCGATCCACTGGGCCAGCATCTCCTCGCTGAAGACTTCGCCCTCCAGCAAGAAGGCATGGTCGGTCGCCAGCGCGTCGAGCGCCTCGCGCAGCGAGCCCGGCAGGTGCTTGATGGCTGCGCGCTGCTCGTCGGTCCAGGTAAAAATGTTGGCGTCGATGGGGCCAAAGCCGGCCGCAGTGGGGTCGATCTGACGGCGGATGCCGTCCAGCCCGGCCATGAGCTGGG
>JBFYTD010000215.1:0-5974 GCA_041300885.1 Anaerolineae bacterium
CCGCTCCACATAGCGGGCATAGGCCAGCGCGCCCAACCCAGCCAGCGCGGTTCCCGCCAACAAGTGTTTCTTGGTGATTGTCATCTGCAACCTGCTCACTTCTATTCAGCAATCCGCGAAACGTGACACCTGACACATGAAACCTGATACCTGATACCTGTCACATTTCACGTCCTGATCTGCCCCTCCCCAAACACCACCCACTTGTACGTTGTCAGCTCTTGCAGGCCCATGGGGCCGCGCGCGTGCAGCTTTTGGGTGCTGACGGCCACCTCGGCGCCCAGGCCCAGTTGGCCGCCGTCGTTGAAACGGGTGCTGGCGTTGACGAAGACGGCCGCCGAGTCGACCTCGGCGACGAAGCGCATGGCGTTGCTGTAGTTCTCGGTCAGGATGCCGTCCGAGTGGCTCGTGCTGTGCTGGGCGATATGCTCCATGGCCTCATCCAGCCCGCCCACCACCTTGACGCCCAACACCAGCCGCATCCATTCCTGGTCGAAGTCGTCCGGCCCAGCGGGGGTGACCGGGGAGCGGGGAGCGGGGAGCGGGGAGCGGGGGTCCGAAGGGGCCAGCGCGCGTTCCAGGATCAACAGCGCGGTTGGGTCAGCCCGCAACTCGACGCCGTCGCCAGCCAGCCGGTCGGCCATTTTGGGCAGGAACTCGACCACCACGGCGCGATGCACCAGCACCGTGTCCAGCGCGTTGCAGACGCTGGGTCGCTGCGTCTTGGCGTTGTGGATGATTTCCACCGCCTTGGCCTGGTCGGCGCTGGCGTCCACGAAGAGGTGGCAGATACCCAGCCCGCCGGTCATCACCGGCACGGTGGCCTGCTCGCGGCACAGCTTGTGCAGCGCCGCGCCGCCGCGCGGGATGATCATGTCCACGTATTGGTCCAGCCGCAGCAGCTCGACGATCAGCGCCCGGTCGGTGTCCTCGATGTAGAGCACGGCGTCGGCCGGCAGGCCCGTCTCCTCCAGCGCCGTCCCGATTACCTCGATCATGGCCAGGTTGCTGCGCAGGGTTTCCTTGCCGCCGCGCAGGATGGCCGCGTTGCCGGTCTTGAGGCTCAGCGCGGCGATGTCGATGGTCACGTTGGGTCGCGCCTCGTAGATCACGCCCAAGACGCCCAGCGGCGTGCGGCGGCGGGCGATGCGCAGCCCGTTGGGCAGCACGCGGCCGTCGAACTCCTGGCCCACCGGATCGGGCAGGGCTGCCACCGAGCGCGCGTCGGCTGCGATGCCAGCCAGGCGCTGCTCGTTCAACAGCAGGCGGTCCAGCAAGGCCGGCGAGAGGCCAGCCGCCTGGCCGTCGGCCAGGTCCAGCGCGTTGGCCGCTAAAATCTGCGCTGCCCTACGCTCCAGGCCGTCGGCGATGGCGTGCAGGGCGGCGTTTTTCTGGGCGGTTGAGGCGCGCGCCAGGGCGCGGCTGGCGGATTTGGCGCGTTGGCCTAAAACGTCAAGAGTAGACACAGGCATTAGACAACTCCGGAAGTTCAATTGGGTCATGCACGTCGCTGGTTCGACAGTCCTAGATGTATAGATCACGCCTGTTGTACGTCCAATAGGCCCCAGCAACACTCCCCACGATGATCGCCGCCGAAAGGAGCAGGTACGTGCTGTTCAGCGCGCCGCTGCGGAAGAGTTCGCCCGCGTCGAAATACTTGAAGGGCGTGAAGTACTTTAGAAAATCCATGCTCTCCTGCATACCGGAGATGATCGACAGGAAGTAGGTTACCAGGATGATGGCCACGGCGGTGGCGCTGGCGCGTTTGTACTGCTTCATGGCGCAGCCTAGCAGCAGCCCAATGGCCAAGAAGATCAGCTCGATCGCGAACATGGCCCGCATCTCCAGCGCCAGGAAGTTGAAGAAGGCTTGGTCGGGATTGTACGGGCGCACCGCCAGCAGCGACACCGCCCAGGTGATCAGCACGAAGGCGATGCAGTTGACCAGAGCGGCCAGCGCTTTGGCTGTGACGACCCGGCTGCGGGATACCGGCAGCACCAGCGCGAATTCGACCGTCTTGTCGCGCTCTTCCTTGGAGATGATGTCGCTGCCCCACATAGCGGCTGCGATGGCGCCCAGCAATCCAAAGTAGATGAACATGAGGCCGTAAAAACCGCTCAAGGTGGTCAGGTTGAAGGCGCGCATGTTCAAGGCGTCCAGCATTGCCGGGGGCATGGAATCCAGCATAGCCAGCATCGATGGGTCGCCGGCGAAGCCTGAAAACTTGGCCGCGGCGATCACGATCAGCAGCGAGATGATGACGCTCCAGATCAGCAGCGACTTGAGGTTGGCTCTCAGTTCACGCAGAAAGATGTTCATCAGGCGCCTCCTCAGGACACCGCCGGGATGTCGCGGCGGATGTACAGCCAATAGCTGGCCGCCAGCGCAACCAGGGAAACCGCCACGTTGAGCAGCACCAGCGGCGCATCATAGGCGCCATGCTGGACGATGTAGGTCGCATCCAGGTGTTTGAACGGCGTGATCAGTTCCAATCCCACATCGCCAAAGACGCCGCTGAACGCGGCCAAGACGTAAGCGCCAAAGGCCAGGCCGAGGGCATAGGGCGTCACGCTGCGCACACGCTTGACCAGCAGGGAAATGACCAGCCCGACGCTCAGGAAAAAGAGTTGGAAGATCAGGAGGCTGGCCAGCAGCAGGAGCAGCGTGGCCAAATCGTACGCGCGCCCCTCGCGGAAGAGCGAGATGGCGACGAAAGTGCTGACCCACACGACCACGTTGGTGAGCAGCAAGCTGGTCAGGGCGGCCAGCAGTTTGCTGGTCAGCACCTGCGTGCGGCTGACCGGCTTGCTGAGCAGGAAGTCGGCCGTCAGTTCGCTCTCCTCGATCGAGACCAGCCCAAAGCCGTAGTTGCTGGCCTGGATTGCCAGGCAAAGCTGGATGAAGAAGAAGATCAAGCTGTAGAAGCCGAGCACGGTCGCTAGATCCATGTTCTCCATGCCGAAGGCAACCAACAGTTCGCGCGGGAACTTCGCCAGCATTTCGTTCATCAGCGCGGCCTGGTCGGCAAATACCGGAAACATGGCAAAGAAGAAGAGGGTGAGCAACGTCAAGGCCAGCGACCAGATGAGCACCGATCTCAGCCGGGCGCGGAACTCGTGTCTGTAGATGTTTGCATTCATGGTCTCGGCCTATTCGTAGTAGTGCATGAAGATCTCTTCCAGCGTCGGCTCCTCGATGGTCAGATCGGCAACCTGGACTGCGCTGATTCTCTGCAGCACCGCGTTGATGTCGCCCTTGAAGAAGAACTGCAGCGCGCCGTTCTCGGCCTGCATGTTGGTCACTCCCGGCAGGTCAAAGGAGGCCGCGTCCAACCCTTCAGCCGTCACGCGCACCTTTTTGTAGTTGTTCTGCTGCAAGGCGCGGATATCGGAGATCTCCACGATGCTGCCCTCGCGGATGATGCCCACCCGGTTGCACAAGCGTTGCACTTCGCCCAGGATGTGCGAGGAGAAGAAGACGGTCACGCCGCGAGCGTTCTCCTCGCGGATCAGGTCGAAGAACTTGCGCTGCATGAGCGGATCGAGGCCGGCGGTTGGCTCATCCAGGAAGAGCAGTTTAGGGCTATGCAGCAAGCCCTGCACGATGCCGACTTTCTTCTTGTTGCCGTACGACAGATCGCTGATGCGCCGGCCGAGGTCCAGTTCCATCGTCTCGGACAGTTCGTGCATGCGCTGCGTGTGGTCGCCATTGAAGAAGCTGGCCGAGTACTTGAGCAGGTCGTTGACCTTCATGCCCTCGTAGTAATAGACTTCCGAAGGCAGGTAGCCGATATCACGGCGGATTTCGGGGCCGTGGCCGACCACATCCTTGCCGAAGACCTTGGCGCTGCCGCTGCTGGGGTGGATCAGCGACAGCAGCAGGCGGATGGTGGTAGATTTCCCGGCGCCGTTGGGGCCAATGAAGCCGAAGATCTCCCCTTCTTCCACGCCGAAAGAGACATCCACGATGCCGCGCGCTTTGCCGTAATACTTGGTCAGCTTGGTGACTTCGATGACGCTCATAGAGACGCTCCTTTGCACACAATAGCGATGACGTCCCGTGGTTGGCGGGGATTATCCAGACGACAAATCAGCCCGAGCGCCGCAGGGGCATGGCGGTCTCCAGCATCGGAGATGGTTTCGTCCGTGTGTGAAGTGTACAACTAAAGAGGATTTAAGTCAACAACTTTGGCCGTTCAACCCGCTCAGAATGACATGATGCCCGACTTTTGGGAAGCCCTGGTCAACCAATAGGCCTCGGCACCAGGATGACGCTGCTCATGGTTCTGCTACGGGTCGGTCTGTCTCGGCTACGGGCCCGGCAAAGCCCATGACCTGCGCGACAATCTCTGCCGGCGATTGCGCCCTTCCTCGTTGCATAGCCATAGCCAGATCGTCGGCCGGGAGGCGCTGCGCCACCTCCGCCAGCAGCTTTTGCGCAGTTCGCTGGATTTGCTGGGGTGCGCCTGACCAACAGAGCAGGAAGCCGCACAGCTCGGCCGGCCGGGCCAGCTCGTCCACGCGCAGCAGCGCTTCGGCGGTATACACGATGGCCTGGGACTGGCTGAAGATCGCGTCCCCTCGCCGGCGGGCGCCAGTTGTCGATCCTGGAGATCGTCGAAGCGCGCAACCTGCACGAAGAAGGGGTTGCGGTTCGCATCGCCGAGTTCCAGGCAGAGGTGGTTGGTGCGATTAGCCAGCGAATGCCGCACATACTACTTGCGCAACCGCGCCAACTCCTCGCGCAGGCGAGCATTTTCGGTTTCAACCTGCGCTGCCCGCTCCTCGGCATAGACGACACGCTCCTCCGCCAGGCGCGCATGCGCCTCGGCCTGCTGGCGGGCCTCCTCGTCGGTCAACAGCCGCTGCCCCGTCTCCTGGCGCAGACCTAGCAGCGGGCTGACATACTCGGGCGGCTCGCCAGGCTCAGGTGGAAAGGCCAGTCCACCCAGCACTAACTCCTGATTCTGCGGCTGCATAGGCACGAAGCCGCCGCCAGCTTGCAGATAGCCAAGCAATGGCGGGTCAAGGTAGTCTGCTGTGGGATCGTAGAGGTAGTACTCCTCCACGCCCAGCCGGGCGTAGATCCCCATCTTGTGCAGTTGATCCTCGCGCTGCGTGGTCTTGGACGTTACTTCGAAGACGACTTTCGGTCCCTGGCCCTCTTCCCACAGCTTGTAGATATTGCGCCGGTGTGGCGCCACGCCCCAGACCACGAAGCAGTCAGGCGCCACCGACTTGCGCGGGTTGCCCTCCTCGTAGTAGAGCAACAGATTGCCGCTGACGTAGACCTGCTGGCCGGTGAAATAACGCCGCAGCAGGTGAATGACGTAGAACATCAAATCGCGATGAAGATCAGTTTCCGCCATAGGTCTCCCGTCCGCTTCAGGGTACTCGACCGCGCTGGCCGCAGGCTTGATGGGTTTCAACTGCAATGTCATGCCATGTACCTCGCTCTTTCCAACTCTGTTCCATCCTCTCATACGATGACGCTATTGTACTATGAGTTCGTACAGAACGCAATCAGCGCGACGCTGGCCAAAAGTGGGCTGGGGCGCACACATTGACTGATTCATCCGCCGGGCGTATACTGACCACAGGAAAACACGCTCCATGTCAACAACCCCAACCGCGCCGCGTGTCGGCGTCGGCGTTATTATCACCAAGAATCAACAAGTGCTCTTGCTGCGCCGCCGCAATGTGCATGGCGCTGGGACCTGGTCGACGCCCGGCGGCCACCTGGACTTCGGCGAGTCGCCCGAGCAATGCGCCGTGCGCGAGGTCAAGGAGGAGACCGGCCTGGAAATCGACGCCGTCGCCTTTCGCGCCATCACCAACGACGTGTTCGCCGCCGAGGGCCGGCACTACATCACCATCTGGATGGAGGGCCGCTACGGAGCGGGCGATCCCATCCTGGCAGCCCCCTACGAGGCATCGGAGATCGGCTGGTTCCCTTGGAACGCCCTGCCCCAGCC
>JBFYTD010000216.1:0-4865 GCA_041300885.1 Anaerolineae bacterium
TCGGCGAATAGATGGTGGCGGGAGTGCGTTTTTAGTGGCCGCTCTAGCCGGTTCCGTGAACCGGCGGGCTTTGGCCGTCGCCGCTGCCTCCCTCCTTTCCTCTTTTTCCCTTCTTTCCCTCACTCCGCCGCCCGCAACCACCGGCTGGCCCACGCCGCAATCACCTCGCCTGCGTACCACGAATCGCGCTGGTTGGACAGCAGGTGATCGGCCGTGTCCAGCGAGACGAAGCTCTTGGGATGGCGCGCTGCGGCGAAGATCTGCATCGCGTTGTCGATATCTACGGTCCGGTCGGCCGGCGAGTGCAGCACCAACAGCGCCCGGCCCAGGGTTTCGACGGTGCGCTGCATGTTGGCCCGATCCAGGTCGTCGAAGAACTGCTTCTTGAGGCGGAAGGTCGCGCCGCCGATAGTGACTCGCGCCTCGCCTGCTTGCTCAGCGGTGGCCTTAGTACTGGCCAGCAGCCGCGCCAGGTGATCGGTGTCGGCCGGCGCGGCGATCGTCACCACACCCACGACGGACGCGATGTGCTGCGCCGCCTGCAAGACCGCCGACCCGCCCAGTGAGTGGCCGATCAGCAGGGTAGGCGGCTCGAACTCCTCGGCCAGAAAGCGGGCCACGGCCACCAGGTCGGCTACGTTGGAGGTAAAGTTGGTCTCTGCGAAGTCGCCCTCGCTGTCGCCCAGGCCGGTGAAGTCGAAGCGCAGCACGGCGATGCGTTGCCGGTTCAGCGTCCGGCTGATGTGCGAGGCCGCCTTGATGTTCTTGGTGCAGGTGAAGCAGTGGGCAAAGATGGCATAGGCCAGCGGCCGGCCTTCCAGCGGCAAGTCCAGCCGCGCGCCCAGGCGCTCGCCGGCCGCGTTGGTGATGGAGGGGATGAGGGTGGGCATGGATCAGGTGTTTGGAGGGTACCTGGCCGCCAACTTCCGCACCGTCGTCCCATTGCGCAGCGTCGTCGGCATGCCCAGCGCCCGTTCGATCTGCGCGCCGCTGACCTTGGACTGGCTGATGGTGGTGCGGCAGAGCCAGTATAGCTCGCGGCCATGCACGTGGAACTCGTCCAGCGGGGTGCGCAGGGCGGCCAACCTGCCGACCGCTTCGTCGCCGGGCGGGCCTTGCAGGAAACCGACGTAGAGCGTGTTGCTCTCGATCTCATCCGTGGGGAAGGGGGCGTAGGTGGCGATGCCGGCCACCTCAGCGGCCGTGCGCACGAAGGTAGCCACCTCGTAGCCCAGCGACGCGCGCAGGTGGGCCTCGATCTGCTGCTCCAATGCCCGAGTGTCCTCGGCCGGCGACTGGAAAATGACATTGCCGCTGGCGATGAAGGTTTCGAGGTCGCTGTAGCCCAATGCTTCGAACAGGCCGCGCAGGCGGTCCATCTTGACCGTGTGCCCGCCGACGTTGATGGCGCGCAGGAAAGCGACGAAGGCGGTCATCGCTGCCGGCTCTTCTCGTATTGAGCGATGAAGTCCTCGACGCTGACCATGGCGATGGCCTCGGCGATCACGTCCATGGGCAGGTCGTCCAGCGTGCGGAAGTGCAGGCACGACTTGCCCATGTCCAGCTTCTTGCCGGCCTGTGTGAACTGCTCCTCCAGCCAGCCCTCCTGCATTGAACCGGAATACGCGGCCATCAAGTACAGGGAGTAGCTGTTCTTCTGCGCGGCCAGCGCGGCGTAGCTGAGCGGCTTCTTGTTGTAAGTCTTGGGGTAGCGCTCCAGCGGCACCTCGTAGCTGATCATGCCCCAGTTCATGGTTTCCTGGTAACCGGGGGGTAAGTTCTCCAGGATCACCTGCCTGACTTGCTCGACCACCGCGCGGCGCTCGGCCGGCAATACCTGCAAGTATTCATCAACGGTGGCAGCGGTGCTGTTGGCCATGGGATAATCTCCTATCCGATACACGAGGGGACACCTGCACTTGCAGTGCGGTGCAAGTGTGCTTCGGCGGCCCTCAGCATGACGGGCGCGTGAAGTAGATTATGCGCGCCACTGGTTGGCGCGCCTATTTTGGGCGGCCAGCTCGGCGGTTTCGGCGACGCGTCTGGCCCGCGTCTCCGGCCGCTTGGCGTTGGCGATCCACTCCAGGATGCCGCGCTTGACGGAGCGGGGGAACACGTCCCAGTGCTGCTGCGCCGGCGGATTGGCAGCCAAGGCCACCTCCAGGTCGAGCGGCATCTCCAACGCCTCGACCGCATCCAGCGCCAACCACGAGCCATCCTGCTGCGCGGCCTCGACCTTGGCCAGGCCGGCCGGGGCCATCAAGCCGGCCGCGATCATCCGCTCGACCCGCTCCTTGTTGGGCTTGGACCAGCCTGTGCCCGGCTTGCGCGGCGCAAACCAGAGCATCGAGCGCTCGTCGTCCAGCTTGTTGGGCTTGCTGTCGATCCAGCCGAAACAGAGCGCTTCCTCCACCGCGTCGTCATACTCGACGCGCGGCTGGCCGGTAACCTTCTTGTAGGTGATCAGCCAGACGCCGGCCGTGCGCGTGTGGTTCTGCTCCAGCCACGCGCGCCATTCGGCGCGGCTCAGGGGGTGAAAAGAATCGGATGGCGGGGTCTTCATGGTAGTCTGACTTGCGCTAGGCGGATCACCCTTAAGGAAGCTGGGGCGGGCTCGGTCAGGCCCACTCCGGCGGACCTCCGGGGTGCTGCGTAAAGACCGGCCCGAGCGAGAGAGATGCTCACTCCGCGGTTAGGCAGCGGCTTCCTCCAACTCAGCGATCACCTCGGCCGGCTGCTTGGCCTCGTGGCCGGCCAGCACGTGCTGCAGGTACTGGCCGGTGTAGCTGCGCTCGACCTGGACGAGCTGCTCCGGCGTGCCCTCGGCGATGACGTAGCCGCCCTTGTCGCCGCCCTCCGGCCCCAGGTCGATCAGCCAGTCGGCCGACTTGATCACGTCCAGGTTGTGCTCGATCACCACCACGGTGTTGCCCTTGTCCACCAGACTGTGCAGCACCTTGAGCAGCTTCTGGATGTCGGCGAAGTGCAGGCCGGTGGTCGGCTCGTCCAGGATGTAGAGCGTGCGGCCGGTGGCCACGCGGCTCAGTTCCTTGCTCAGCTTGACGCGCTGCGCCTCGCCGCCGCTCAGCGTCGTGGCCGGCTGGCCCAGCTTGATGTAGCCCAGGCCCACCTGCCACAGCGTGCGCAGCTTGTTGCGGATAGCCGGGAAGCTGTCGAAGAAGTGCATGCCCTCCTCGACGGTCATGTCCAGCACGTCGGCGATGGTCTTGCCCTTGTAGCTGATCTCCAGCGCCTCGCGGTTGTAGCGCTTGCCGTGGCAGACCTCGCAGGGCACGTAGACGTCGGGCAGGAACTGCATCTCGATCTTGATGATGCCGTCGCCCTGGCAGGCCTCGCAGCGCCCGCCCTTGACGTTGAAGCTGAAGCGGCCCGGCTTGTAGCCGCGCACCTTGCTCTCCGGCATCGTGGCGAACAGGTCGCGCACCTGGGTGAAGACGTTGGTGTACGTGGCCGGGTTGGAGCGCGGCGTGCGGCCGATGGGGGTCTGGTCGATCTCCACGATCTTGTCGATGTGCTCCAGCCCGTGGATCGCCTGGTGGCGCCCCGGCCGGTCCTTGGCCCGGTACAGTTTCTGGGCGATGGCTTTATAGAGGATCTCGTTGACCAGGCTGGACTTGCCGGAGCCGCTGACGCCGGTGACGCAGATCAGCTTGCCCAGCGGGAAGCGCACGTCGACCCGCTTCAGGTTGTTCTCGGCTGCGTGTTTGACGACAATGTATTCGCCGTTGCCGGGCCGGCGCTGCCTCGGCACCTCGATCAGCAGCCGGCCGTTCAGGTACTGGCCAGTCAGCGAGTCGCTGCAGCATAGCAGCTCTTCCAGCGGCCCGGCGAACATGATCTCACCGCCGTGCTGGCCTGCGCCTGGCCCCAGGTCAATAATCCAGTCGGCCGCACGCATGGTCTCTTCGTCGTGCTCCACCACCAGCACCGTGTTGCCCAGGTCGCGCAGGGTCAGCAGCGTGTTCAGCAAGCGCCCGTTGTCCCGCTGGTGCAGGCCGATGCTGGGCTCGTCCAGGATGTACATCACCCCCATGAGCTGCGAACCGATCTGCGTGGCCAGGCGGATGCGCTGCGCCTCGCCGCCGCTCAGCGAGGCTGCTTGCCGGTCCAGGGTTAGGTAGTCCAGCCCCACGTCGTGCAGGAAGCCCAGCCGCGCGCGCAGCTCCTTCAGGATCTGGTGGGCGATGGTCAACTCGCGCGGGGTGAGCGGCGTCGGCGGCAGGTTGGCCGCGTCGCCGTTAAGCGAGTCGGTGGCCTTGTGGCGCTCCTCCTCGCTCTGCAAGGTGGCCACCCAGCGCAGGCCGTCCGACACCGACTGCTTGGTGACCTCGACGATGTTGCGGTCGGTGATGGTCACGCCCAACGCCTCCTTGCGCAGCCGCTTGCCCTCGCACGTCGGGCAGGGCCGGGCCGACATGAAGCGCTCGTACTCCTGGCGCATGTAGTCGCTGGTGGTCTCGCGGTAACGACGCTGCATGCCGGGGATCACGCCTTCGTAGACGGTCTCGAAGCTGCGGCGGTAACCGGCTTGATTGGTGTAGTCCAACGTCACTTTGTCGCCCTTGGGCGCGCCGTAGAGAATAAGGTCGCGCTGGCGCTGGCTCAACTCGCTGAAGGCGACGCCGTCGTAGGGAATGCCGTACTTTTCGCTCACGGCTTGCAGCAGTTGCTGGCCGTAGCTGCCGTCCTGCTGCTTCTGGCCGACCACGCCCCAGCCGGGCGCCAGAATCGCCCCGTTCAACCACCCCTTGTCCGCGTCGATCACCAACTCCGGGTCGAACTCCATCTGCGTGCCCAGGCCGGTGCAGGTGGGGCAGGCGCCGTGCGGGCTGTTGAAGCTGAAG
>JBFYTD010000217.1:0-6192 GCA_041300885.1 Anaerolineae bacterium
AAGTCGCAATGCCGCCGAGACCATCCGCACCTTCGCAGCTCACCCTGCCAAAGCCTTGGCCCTCATCAATGTCACCAATCTGACTTTTGAGAAGCCCTGTCCCGGCTGCTGAACACACTTGACGCAGGCGCGCCTTTCTGGTACACTACCGGCCCAATGGCCCCCAACGGCGCGCTGGTTGCTTGCCAGGCGTTTGTACTTCGTTCGTATCCTAGCTTGCAGGTAGGATGGCAACAGTGGATCAGCTCTGGACTCCCTGGCGCATGGCATATATTTTGGGCGACAAAGCGAATGGCTGCGTGTTCTGTGAGAAGATGGCCACTGACTGCGACGATGTAGAGCACGTGCTGCTGCGTGGACGCACGGCCTACGTCACACTCAACCGCTATCCCTACAATAACGGCCATCTGTTGGTGGTGCCCTATGTCCATGCGCCCAGCCTGGAGAACTTGCCAGCGGAGACACTGACTGAGATGATGCTGCTGGTCAACCAGGGGCTGGCAGCCCTGCGGCTGGCGATGCGTCCGGACGGATTCAACATAGGCGTCAACCTGGGCAAGGCGGCCGGCGCCGGCATCGAGGACCACGTTCACATCCATGTGGTGCCGCGCTGGAACGGCGACACCAGTTTCATGTCCGCCGTCGGCGAGACGCGCACGATCCCAGAGGTGCTGGACCGGACATACCAGCGTCTGCAAGCCGCGTTGAAGAGCATGCAAGCGCAGCCGTTGGTCGGGAATTAGGTCAATCGGAGGTTCTCTACTGAACTAACACACGGTTTCTGCTACAATTGAATAGCCTTTCCAAAAAAGAGTACCAGGAGATTGCTTTATGGTTGACGCTAATGCTTTGCCGAAGACCATGCGCTGGTACAGAATGGACCTTCACATTCATACCCCGGCTTCCGAGGACTACGTAGAAAAAGAACTTAGTTACCTGGACATCCTCAAAGAAGCCGAGCGCCGTGGTCTCGACCTGATCGCTTTTGCCGACCACAACACCATTGCTGGCTACGAGGCTCTGCATGACGAAATAGAGTTTTTAGAGCGGCTCGAGCAGCGCAACAGATTACAAGAACACGAACGAGAAGAACTGGCGGAATACCGCCGGCTCCTGCAAAAGATCACCGTTCTGCCAGGGTTTGAGTTTACTTGTCGTTTTGGTTCCCATACCTTGGGCATCTTTCCACCGGGCGGCCAGGCCAGCATTCCCCGCATTAAGGCTGTGCTGCACCAGCTTGGCGTGCCGTACGAAAAGATGGCTCTGGGGTCGCCCGGTATGCCCGGCACCCAGGCTTTCCTTGAGGCTTACAAGATCATCAGCGACGCGGGCGGCATAGCTATTGCCGCTCACGTCAACGCGCCTACGGGCGTGCTGTCCATCGCCAACAACCTGCCCACCGGCGCGCTACGCATCAGCGCCACCCAAAGTCCCTCCCTGCACGCCCTGGAGTTCACCGGCTTCCACAGCCCGCAACTGCAAGGGTTTTCCAGCCCTCATTGGTACGACGGCACCAACCTGGGCTACGAGCGACGCATGTTCTGCGTACAGGGCTCCGACGCCCATCGCTCCACCCAAAACCAGGACGACCCCATGCACCGCTGGGGCATCGGCGACCGGCCGACCGAGGTCATGTTGCCAGAGCCCACCTTCGAGGCGCTGCTCAAACTCTACCAGAGCAGCGATTTCGACCGGCTGCGCGTGCCCTTTGTCTCCAACGTGGCGCGCTACAACCGCGTGGCCGACGCGCGCTCGGCTGGTCCCTCCGATCGCCAGATCATGTCGCTGGCCTGCATCGACGACCCCGATCAAATGTGCCGGCATGTGGCGGCCTTGGCCAACTGCGGCGGCGGCACGGTCTTCCTGGGATTGGACCCCGATCCCAAGTTGCCGGTGACAGGATTGGTGGACGCGGCGTCCAACATGCGCGCTTTTCAGGGGGCGGTCAGCGAGTTGGTGTCGCCGCAGCCGGATTGGTCGGTAGACATTGTCAACTACGACGGCCACGAGATCGTGCAGATCGAGGTGCGCGACGCCCAACGCAAGCCCTGCTACGTGCGAGAGGAAGACGATCGCCTGATCTACGTGCGCCGTGGCGGCGAAACGGTGCTGGCTACCCACGGCGACATCATCGACATGCTGCACAGCGACGGCGAGGAGTCGCTGTCGCAGAGCGGCCACGGCGACCCTGCCCCCATGTTGGCGCCCGGCATCGAGCTGCCTAAGTCGGGGGTGGAGATCGTCGGTGTGACGCTGCGCGGCGATACCGAATACTTCCGCGTGGTGGACCTGCGCACCAACCGCGAGAGCCAGGTGTCTGAATATACGGCCAGCTCGGTGTGGCTGTATGCCATCAAGATGTTCCAGGAAGCGCGGCCGCGGCTGCACGACCTGCACCACCAGGTACGCTGGCATGGCCAGCTTGGCCTGTGGCGCGTCTATCGGGAGAACGAGTACTACGACCAGCGCAACCGGGCCAAGTGCGATCTGGTTTATCGCAGCGAGGATGGCCGCATCGAGCGCATCTTCTTTGCCGTCGCCGTCGGTTGGATCGGCCATGCCTGGGAGCCGCTGTTCGAGGTAGACCCGCCAGGCGGAGCGACCGCGGGCCGCCTGACCACCGAAAGCAAGGTGCGCTGGCGCGGCAACATGGGCATCGTCTCCCTGACGCCCACGCCGGCCGGCCTGCTCTGTAATCTGGCCTTTCGCAACCGCCAGGGACGTGACTTGCTCTATGGCGACGTGCCGGGGCAACAGCTTCAGCCGGAGTGGCGCGAGCTGATCACTGTGGAACTGCCGCGCTCCGGACTGGAAGTGGTTGAGGTGCATGAAAACGGCTCCGGCCCCATGTTCAAGTTCCACAACCTGGGCAACCGCCATGTGGAGAGCCGGCTATGGTCGCCCGATATGCTCAAGGAAGGCAGCCTGCGCCACTATGCGCTGCGCATGCACGTGGAGCAAGATCGGCCCCTGGATGACAGCCAGGTGTGCTGGACGGGCAACATTGGCTACCTGCGCCGCTCCTACACGGCCGCTGACCTGGTCTACCGCGATTCCGACGGCGCCGACCACATCTACTACGGCGCGCGTTGGGATGACCTGAACAGCGAATGGCTGAGGTTGTTCAATATGTAACAGGTATGGTAGAATAGCGCCACTGTTTCAGTGCCGATCCGTCAGGTGTCTCGCCCGGCCCGACCCGGCGGGCCGCCTGACGGATCGGCCAAGTCAGCATCTTCGTCTCCGGGTGGTGTCATGAAAGCAGTCATTTTTCGCCAGCACGGCAGCCTCGATATGCTAGAATATGTCGAGGACATGCCCGTTCCCGAGATCGGACCTGACGAGGCGCTGGTGCGCGTGCAGTATGCAGCGCTCAACCGCCTGGACCAGTTCGTGGTCAAAGGCTGGAAGGGGCTGGAGCTGGAGCTGCCGCACATCCCCGGCGCTGACTTCAGCGGCGCGTTGGTGGCCATGGGCGAGCAGGTGCGCGGATGGACCGCCGGCCAGCCTGTGACGGCCAACCCCAGCCTGTGGTGCGGCCACTGCCCTTACTGCCTGCGCGGCGAGCAGAGCCTGTGCGACAGCTTCGCCATTCTGGGCGAACACACCCGCGGCAGCTTCGCCGAGTACATCAAGATTCCCGCCCGCAACCTCATCGCCGTGCCCGACGGCTTCTCCATGCAGCAGGCTGCGGCCGCGCCCACCGTGGCCGTCACCACCTGGCGCATGTTGGTGACCAAGGGCCAGGTGCGGCCGGGCGAGACGGTGCTGGTGATCGGCGCGGGCGGCGGCGTCAACAGCTTCACCATCGCCTTGGCTAAGTTGCTAGGCGCAACCGTCTGGGTGGTGGCCGGCGGCGCGGACAAGGCCCAGCAGGCGCTGGAGCAGGGCGCGGACTGGGTGGTGGACCGCGAGGCCGAGCCCAACTGGTCCAAGGCCGTCTATCTGCACAGCGACAAGCGCGGGGTGGAGATCGTGGTAGACAACGTGGGCGCGGCCACCTGGGAGGCCAGCCTGCGCACCTTGGCCCGCGGTGGCCGGCTGCTGACCGTGGGCGGCACCACCGGCTACACCGGCCCCACTCCCATCAACATCGTTTTCGGTCGGCAAGTGAGCATCATCGGCACGACCATGGGCAGCCAGCCGGAGTTCGAGGCCGTGATGCGGCTGGTCTTCGCCGGCAAGCTGGCCGTGCCGGTCGATCACGTCTACCCGCTGCTCGAGGCGCGCCAGGCCGAGGAGCGGATGAAGCAGGGCGAGCATTTCGGGAAGATATTGTTGAAGGTGAACTGATGGCCTTCCAAGTTGTTTTGGAGCCGTCCGAAGGCGGCGGCTACACGGTCTTGGTTTCTGAATTGCCAGGCTGCATTAGCGAAGGTGATACAGTCGACGGGGCGCTCGAAAATAATCGTGAGGCAATTGAGCTCTATTTGGAGCCAGTGGACGAAGATTGACTTCGTAAGTCGACGTTGACGCTATGACCGTTCAAGCTCCTGCGCAGTCTCAAGTCAAAATCAGCCAGGTGGTGCGCAATGCCATCCAGTTCAACGCCAGGCACTGGCGCAACCGTCCCATGAGCTCCGACCTGATGCCGCAAACTGTCAGTAACCTGTTTCGACTGCTGGACGAGCGGCAGATCGACTATGTGCTGGTCGGCGGCATTGCGCTGCTGAGCTACGTCGAGGGCCGTAACACCGACGATATCGACCTGATCGTGACGGTAGCGTCGCTGGACAGGCTGCCGGAGATCGGTCTCACCAGCCGGGACATGTATTTCGCCCGCGGCCAGTTTCAGGGTTTGCAGATCGACTTATGAGCGGGAAATCACCACGGCCACCGTCGAGGGCCTGCTGCTGCTCAAGCTCTACGCGCTGCCATCGCTCTACCGCGAGGGCAACTTTGCCCGGGTCGGGCTGTACGAAAACGACGTGGCGACGCTGCTGTACTACTACCAACCCGATCAGGAGGCTATCCTACGCGAGCTGGCCGGCCACCTGAGCGCCAGCGACCTGGCCGAGGTTCGTGACATCCTTGCAAAGATCGCGGAGCGCATCCACCGCTTTGGTAACAATGACCGCGCTTAACACTTATCTCACAGGCCTGCGCGCCAGCGTCCGGCCGGTCTTCGTCTTGCGCGGCGAGCGGCTGTGGGAGATCGACGCGCTGCGCGGCGTGGCTATCGTGATGATGGTGGTCTACCACCTGCTCTGGGACCTGGCCAGCCTGGGCGGCTACGACATCACCCTGCGCACTGGCTTCTGGAGCTGGTGGCAGATCGTCACCGCCAGCCTGTTCACCGGCTTGGTCGGCCTGTCGCTGACGCTGAGCTACAACCGGGAGCGCCGCGCCCGTCCCAGCGGCAGCCTGTGGTCCAAGTACGTCCTGCGCGGCCTGACCGTCTTCACCTGGGGCCTCGTAATCGGCCTCGTTACCTACCTGGCGCTGGGCACGGGCTACTACGTGCGCTTCGGCATCCTGCACCTGATCGGCCTGTCGATCATCCTGGCCTACCCGTTCCTGCGCTTCCGCTGGTTAAACCTGGCCCTGGGCATCGCGTTGATTGCGCTGGGGCCAATGATCCAGGGCATGCGCCTGGACCTGCCCACCCTGGAGTGGCTGGCGCCGACGCCCGGCAGCGGCGTGGACTACGCTCCGCTGATCCCCTGGTTTGGCCGGGTGCTGATCGGCATCTTCCTGGGCAACACGCTCTATGCCGGCGGGCAGCGGCGCTTCGCCCTGCCGGATCTCGGCCACAACGCCCTGATCATGCCGCTGCGGCTGATGGGCGAGAACTCGCTGCTGATCTATCTGATCCACCAGCCTATTCTGCTGGCGACGCTGGCTTTGTTGGGCGTGATCAGTCTCTAGTACAGCCAGGCGCAGGTTGTTCCAGCGTATTTGCTCTAGCCGGTTCCGTGAACCGGCGGCGTTGTAGGCCAAATCCCGCCGGTTCACAGAACCGGCCATATCTGTAACTGTGGGCGAACTTATGCACCGTTCACTAGCACGTACGGTGATTTTGGAAAATCGTGCTACGAACCCATCTCACACCGTTTAACGGACAAGGAGGTCCCCCTTGGCTGGAGATCCCAAAATCGAACAACTGCGTGCGCTCAAGCAGAAGGCGCTGGCCGGCGGCGGCGAGGAGCGCATCGCCAAGCAGCACGCCCAGGGCAAGCTGACTGCGCGCGA
>JBFYTD010000218.1:0-4803 GCA_041300885.1 Anaerolineae bacterium
GTGGATGCCTTGACGCGCCAGACCTTCGACCTGGTGGTGCTGGACCTGATGCTGCCCCAGATCGACGGGCTGGAGATCACCCGGCGGCTGCGCGCTACCAACGAGACGCCGATCATCATGCTGACGGCGCGCAGCGAGGAGATCGACCGCATCCTGGGGCTGGAGATGGGCGCCGACGACTACGTGACCAAGCCCTTCAGCCCGCAGGAACTGGTCAGCCGGGTGCGGGCCGTGCTGCGCCGCAGCCAGCGCGCCCAGCAGGCCGCCCCGGACAGCGGCGAGCGCCCTCTGGTCTACGGCGACCTGCGCATCGACCCCCAAACGCGGCTGGTCCAGGCCCGCGGGCAGGAGATCACGCTCACCGCGCGCGAGTTCGACCTGCTCTGGTTGCTGGCCCGCCACCCCCGCCAGGTGTTCAACCGCGATCAACTGCTGGACCTGGTGTGGGGGCTGACGGAGTACATCGACGCCAGCACCATTACGGTCCACGTGCGCCGTCTGCGCGAGAAGATCGAAGCCGACCCCGCCAACCCGCGCTACATTCAAACGATGTGGGGCGTGGGGTATAAGTTCGAGCCTTAAGACGAGACGACTGTTGAGATAGATCACAAGTGAGATCGATGATGCAGACAACATCTGCCCCAAGTTTGCCGAGTCGCCGGACGCTCCCGCTGCGCTTCGTGGCCGGCGTCATCCTCACCCTCGCGGTTGCCCTGCTGGTCTTCGTGTGGGTCATGAGCCCGCCGTCTGGCGAGTTGCAGGCCATGGCGCTCTTCCTGTCGATCACCGCGCTGATTTCGGTGCTGGCCGGCTATGGCGCCTACCGGCTGGGCTGGCTGAGCCGATCTCCCAGTCTCCGTTGGACGCTGCTGGCCGGCTATGGGCTGGCCACGGTGCTGACCTTCCTCAATGTCGGCTACTCGGCCCGTCGCATGTTCGCCAGCGAGCACGATCTGCTGCTGGCCGGGGTGCTGCTGCTCTTCGCCGGCGGCATTGCCATGTCCCTGGGCTACTTTGTTGCTGTAGCCGTGACCGATCGTATCGCTGCTGTATGCCGCGGGGCCGAAGCTGTTGCCGAGGGCGATCTGGCCGCGCGCGTGCCGGTGGTAGGCCAGGACGAGGTCAGCCACCTGGCGCGCACCTTTAACCTGATGGCCGACCGGCTGCAGGAGGCTGATCGCAGGCAGCGCGAGCTGGATATTTTGCGCCGCGACCTGATCGCCTGGGTGGGCCATGACCTGCGCACGCCGTTGGCCTCGACGCGCCTCATCGTCGAGGCTCTGGCTGACGGTGTGGTCGAAGACCCGGCGACGGCGCAGCGCTACCTACGCACGGCGCAGCGCGACGTGCAGTCGCTGACCTTGCTGATCGACGATCTGTTCGACCTGGCCCAGATGGATGCGGGCGGCCTGCGGCTGGATCGTCAGCCGAACTCGATCGCCGACCTGATCTCAGATGCCATCGAGTCGTTCAGCGTCCTGGCTCAACAGCGCAACGTGGCCCTGAGCGGCGGCGCTGAGCCAGGTGTGGACCCGGCGCTGGTCGACGCTCGCCAGATCAGCCGGGTGCTGGCCAACCTGGTGGGCAACGCCCTGCGCCACACCCCCGCGGGCGGCGCGGTCACTGCGCGCGCCTGGCCGGTCGCAGGCCGTATCCAGGTTGAGGTGGCCGACACGGGCGAGGGCATCCCCAGCGAGGACCTGTCGCGCGTTTTTGAGCGCTTCTACCGCGGCGAAAAGTCGCGCAGCCGGGCCACCGGCGGCTCTGGTCTGGGATTGGCCATTGCCAAGGCCGTCGTCGAAGCGCACGATGGCCAGATATGGGCTGAAAGCCAGCCAGGTCAGGGCGCGCGCTTCTCGTTTTCCATACCGCGGGACTAGAGCCTGCGGCGCGGAATCAGCCAGTTCATTCATTGCGATGGAGTTGACATGAAGCTACTCATCCTTGGCGGCACGATCTTCCTCGGGCGCCACCTGGTGGATGCGGCGTTGGCCGCCGGACACCAGGTCACCCTGTTCAGCCGCGGCCTGCACGGCGCGCAGCTTTTTCCGCAGGTCGAGAAGCTGCGCGGCGACCGCGACGGCGGGCTGGCTACGCTGGCCGGCCGTCGCTGGGATGCGGTGATCGACACCTGCGGCTACGTCCCCCGCCTGGTGCGCGCCTCGGCCGAGCTGCTGGCCGGCAGCGTCGACCACTATACCTTCATCTCCAGCATCTCGGTCTACCGCGACTTGGACCAGGCGCTGGTGGACGAGAGCAGCCCCGTCGGCGCGCTGGCCGATGAGAGCGTGGAGGAGATCACCGGCGAGAGCTACGGCCCCCTCAAGGCGCTGTGCGAACAGGCGGCCGAGGCAGCCATGCCCGGTCGCGTGTTGCACGTGCGCCCCGGTCTGATTGTCGGCCCCCACGATCCCACCGATCGCTTCACCTACTGGCCCTGGCGTGTGGCGCAGGGCGGTGGCGTGCTGGCGCCCGGCCGGTCCGAGCGTCGCGTCGAGCTGATCGATGGCCGCGACCTGGCCAACTGGATCGTGCGCATGGTTGAGGCGCGGCGTACCGGAGTCTACAATGCCACCGGTCCGGCGCAGGAGCTGACCATGGGCGACCTGCTGGAGACCTGCCGGCACGCCACAGGCGGCCACGCGACCTTCACCTGGGCGGACGAGGCGTTTCTTCTGGCCAATGGCGTGGCGCCCTGGAGCGAGCTGCCGCTCTGGCTGCCGGAAGCTGACAACGGCGTCATGGCCGTCGATATCCAGCGGGCCATCGCTGCCGGGCTGGCCTTCCGGCCGCTGGTCGAGACGGTGCAGGACACGCTGGCCTGGCTTAGGGCAGACAGAGTCGCGGCTGACGGCGATCTCAGTGGCGTGCAGTTGCGCGCGGGCATGGCGCCGGCGCGCGAGGCGGAACTGTTGGCGGCCTGGCAGACGCAGCAGGACAAACAGCGATGACGATGATCACCTTTGCCCAGGACGATATCCGTTTCACCCACCGCATCGTCGGCGTAGCCATCGAGGATGGCCGTGTGCTGCTGCATCAGGCCGAAAGCGACGACTTCTGGGCTTTGCCAGGTGGCCGGGCCGAGTTGTTGGAGCCAGCCGAGGCCACCTTGCGCCGCGAGATGCGCGAGGAGCTGGACATCGAGGTTGAGGTCGTGCGGCCGCTGTGGCTGGTGGAAAATTTCTTCCAGCACCAGGGCTATCGTCACCACGAGCTGGGCATCTACTTCCTGATGCGCGTGCCGGCCGATTGGGCCTACCGCGCTCAGACCGAACCTTTCCTGGGAGATGAAAACGGCACGCGGCTGATCTGCCGGTGGTTTCCACTGGAAGCGTTGGCCGGCATACGCGTCTATCCCTCTTTCCTCGTCAGTGGATTGCGCAACTTGCCCCCTACCCTACAACACGTTGTTCACGTAGATCCGTGATCGGGCAGCGCGCTGGCAGCGGGCCGCGCCAAGGACGCGTCTCTCAATTACTCACCGATAGGCTCGGTCAGGAGACCGGCCAAAGCGGGAACTAACCAATAGACGTGTCCTAAGGCGCGCCCACGAAATATCTCAGCATGATGCCATGCACGATCTGCTCGATGGGCGCCTTGTCGTCGGTCAGGATCGCGCCGGTCAGAGCGGCGGGGCGGGCGGTGCGGGCGGCGCGGGCGGCCATCTCGACCAGCAGCGGCTGGCTGACCGGGTCCAGGGCCGCCACGTTGCGCTGAAAGTCCTGCAGCGCCGTCGACTGCATGGTCGCCACTACCAGCGAGTTGCCCAGGCTCCAGTCCTCGGTCGACTCGTCCACCACGTAGACCGACGGGAAGACCTGGCCCATGGTCGCAGCCAGCGCATCCACCAGGGCGCTGTCGTCGCGGCTGCGCGCGGCGTTGACCGCCACGACACCGTCCGCGGTCAGGTTGTCGCGCACCAGCTCGAAGAACTCCACCGTGGCCAGGTGGAAGGGGATGTAGGGCGGCCGGTAGGCGTCGATGGCAATCACCGAGTAGGGCGCGGCCTGGCCCATAGCCCCTGCGCTGCGCGCCCGCAGCCAACTGCGCCCATCGGCCGCCACCGCGTTGACGTTGGGGTAGGCGTCCAGGTTGAAATACTCCCGCGCCGCAGCCACGATATCCGGGTCCAACTCCGCCCCGTCGATAGGGATCGGCCCATACACATCCGTGTACAACTGCGCCACCGTCCCGCCCGCCATGCCGACCACGTACAGCCGCTCTTCCCCGGTTCCTTCAGGATCGCCCGCAATCGCCTTGTTTCCTAGTCTACTTGTCTCCTTGTCTACTTGTTTCCCCCCTTCCGCAAACAGCGGCGCCACCAAAAAATAGTCCCAAATCCCCTCGCTCAGCGCCGACTGTGGGTGGTAGACCGAGTGGATCCCGATGCCTTCGTTCAGCTTGAGCCAGGTCTCCGGCCCGCGCTGGATGACCTGATAGTAATTGTAGAGCGATTCGCCCTCGTGCAGCAGACCCGGCTCCGGCTTGATCAGCCCCTGCCCCGCCAGGGAGGCCAGCAGCGCCAGTGGCAGCAGGAGGAGCACGGCCGGGGCAGCCTTTGGCCCGCGCTCCAGCAGCAGACCAACAATGGCCACCACCGCCAGCAGCGCCCCCAGCAGCACGAAGGTCAGCCGCGTGCCGATGGCCGGGATAAGCACCAGCACCGGCAGGAAGGTGCCCAGCAGGCTGCCCAGGGTGCTCAGCGCGTAGAGCCGGCCGGCCACCTGCCCGCTGCTGCCCACATCGGCCACGGCCAGGCGCAGGGCAAAGGGGGAGACCATGCCCAGCAACAGGGTGGGCAGG
>JBFYTD010000219.1:0-4802 GCA_041300885.1 Anaerolineae bacterium
CGGCCAGCGCCTGTGGGTTGTTGACTGTGTCCGCGCCGCGTTGCAGCAGCAGCACGCCGTCCTGCCCGGCCACCAGGCCATACTCACCGCTGGCGACGAAAGGCAGCAGCCGCTCGATGGCCTCGCCGCGCGGGTCGCGGCTAATCAAGGGGAAGAAGTCGGCGTCCAGGGCCGTGTCGAACAGGATGTAGTCGGCTCCGGCGACGGTGGGGTAGAGGAAGATCTGCTCGCGGCTGGCCAGGTGGGGCGCGAAGCGGCTCAAGGTACTGACCGAGGCGTCGGGTGGGATGGCGTCGATCAAAGTGGCGATGGTGCGCTGGCGCTCGGTCGGCTGGGGGATGCCGCGGAACAGCTTGCCGCCCAGCCAGCCGAACTGCCAGTTCATCACAAGGCTGGCCATCAACAGCGCGGCCGCCAGCGGCAGAGCCGCCGCCCGGCGTCGCCGCTCCACGCTGGCCAGACCCAGCACTGCCAAAAAGAAGAGCGAGGGCGTGACGATGGCCGAATAGTGCGTGTCTAGCAGGTACTGCGGCCGGTAGGAGGAAAGCAGCAGCGTGGCAAAGCCGGGCAGGGCCACGATCCACGGGCCAACGCCGGCCAACAGCGGGATGCCCAGCAGCGGCAGCAGCAACTGCGCCAGGAAGAGCAGCTTGTCGGGGTCGAGCAAGACGTAGCTGAAGCTGTAGACTGGATTGGTGAAAACGGTCACGGCCACGCCGGCAAAGCCCCTGAAGCCATCGACCGTCAGGCCCTCGAAGCGGCCCACGTCGGCCCCGCCCCCCAGCGCGGGCATGAGCAGCGCCGTCACCAGCACGAAGTAGGCCGCCGACAGCGCCATAACCAGCGCGCCGCGGCGCGGCTCACGCCGCACCAGCGCGATGTATAGGCCGATGGCGACGCCCGTCAGCGCGACCTCCTCCTTGGTGAGCAGCGCCAGGGCCAGGAAGAGGCCGAACAGGCGGAAGCGGCCCGTCTCCAGGAAATACAGGCTCCACAGCAGCAGCGGAACGACCAGCGCGATCTCGTGGAAGTCGAAGGTGTTGACGCCATGCAGGGCCGGAAAGAGCAGATAGGCTGCGGCCAGCGCCAGGGCCAGCGCTTGGCTGGCCAGCTTGCTGCGGGCCAGCAGGTACACTGGCACAGCCGCCGACGCCAGCAGGAGGGTCTGCACCACCAGCAGGGCGCGGGCATCCCTGAACAATAAGGACAGGGGCGTCAGCAGGTAAAAGATTGGCGCGAAGTGGTCGCCGAACTGGTTGACCGGCTCCGGGCCGTACAGCGTGACCATGGGGTAGCCGTGGCGCGCGAGGGCGGCCAGCGCCTGGGTGTGGATGCCCAAGTCGAAGGCGTAGGTGCCAAACGTGTTGTGTCGGGCCACGGTCACTGCGCTCATGAACAGCGCGTAGCCGGCGGCCATGAGGAGGACGAGGGCGAGGCCGGGGAGCGGGGAGCGAGGAGCGGGGAGCGGGGGGCGGTCATTTGGGTCTGGCCGGTCTTCGCGCGGCAACCGAGCCCGCTCCACTTCGCCCTGCTCGGGCCGGTCTTCGCGCAGCAACCGAGCCCGCTCTGGGACGCGCAGTTGAGCTCGCACCACCAGCACAGCCTTGACCCCACCAGCCGCCAAAGCGCTCATGGCAATCACCATGCAGAACACCAGCAGCGGCTCCTGCGTCTCGATGCCCGGCACGGCCAGCAGCGGCAGGAAGGGCAACAGCAGCAAAACCACGCTCAGGCGGGCCGTCGCCGTCAGCCAGGCAGCCAACGCGCTGGCCGGCTGTGGAGTCGCCAGCCGCGGCCCAACCCGGTCCAGCAGCGCGCTGCCGGCCAGCCAGATGATCACCGCGGCGATCATGCCTGCGACCAAGGTGGCCAGCAGCTCGACCCGCTGCTCGGCTGTCAGTTGGTTCTCGAACAGATAGCCCGGCAGCAGCGGCCGGTGCGTCGCCTGCCAGGCGAACAGCCCCACGGCATAGCCGGCCAGCAGCGTCAGCGTGCCATAGCGCCAGTTGTCGAGATCGAGAAAATAACGTCGCTTCATCGGGGAGATTATACCCGCGTCGCGCAGACTTCGGAAGTCGCCGCAGCGCGCAGAGTGGTCCAGGATGCCCCGCCGAATTCGTTGTCGACCAGCGCGGCGACTTCCGAAGTCTTTCACGCAATCTTGTCATCGCGCGGGCTCCGTGGTACTATCGCCTCATGCCGCAAGACCTCTCTCAACTCCGCCAGGACCGGCGCATCGCAGTGGGTATCTTCTTTCTGGCGCTGGCCGTTTACCTGTTTACCTTCGTGGGGGCGCCCAAAAGCCCCGACGAACGCGCGCTGTTCAGCGGCATCGACAGCCTGATCAAGCGCGGGGATTTCAAAGTCAACCAGATCTACTGGGATTACAGCAACGTGGCCATGGAGACTACCGACGGCGAGATGGTGCCCAACTACGAGCCGGCGCAGATGATCCTGGCCATCCCCTTCTACCTGTGGGGGCGCAGCCTGGGCGCAGCTTTGCAGGGCGTGATGGTCTTCAACGCCGTGGTCACAGCCGCCTCGGTTGCGCTGCTCTATCTCTGCTTCATCGAGCTGGGCTATCGCCGCCGCACTGCAACGCTGGGCGCGCTGGTCTACGCCTTCGCCACGCTGGCCTGGCCCTACAGCCGCGTCTTCTTCCGCGAGCCGCTGACCGTGCTGGCCTACCTGCTGGCGGTCTATGCGCTGCTGCGCTACCGTGCGCCGGCGCCGCGCCGTCTGCTGTGGCCAGCGCTGGCCGGCGCGGCCGCGGGGCTCGCCTTCACCACCAAGCAGATCAGCGTGGCCGTGCTGCCCTCGCTGGCGCTGCTGGCCTTTGCCTACGAATGGCGCCGGCCTGTCGACGCGGGAACCGGTCGCAGCCTGTGGCAGACGCGTCTGGCCGCGCTGTTGGCCGCCGTGATCCCGCTGGCTGTCATCGTGCTGCTGGGCCAGATCTATCAGTGGACGACGCTGGGCGGGGTCGAGACCTTTGCCCGCAACATCGTGGAGTACACCACCAACCCGCAGCTTTCCAGCTCGCTGCCAGAGCGCATGCTGCGCGGCGGGCTGGGTCTGACGATCAGCCCCTTCCGCGGCATTTTCTGGTACTCGCCGGTGCTGCTGCTGGGCCTGATCGGCGCTCTGCCCTTCACCCGCCGCCACCGTTGGGAGGGGCTGGCCTTCCTGTTGATCGTCGCCCTGCACATCCTGGGCTACAGCCGCTATCTGTACTGGTCGGGCGGCGTAGCCTGGGGCGCCCGCTACATGCTGCCCATCATCCCCTTCCTGCTGCTGCTGGCCGCGCCTGTCTTCGCCTGGCTGATCGACACACCAAGGCCACGTCGGACTTCTGCGACGGTTTCACGTTTCACGTTTCACGTTTCACGTCTTGCCGTCTGGCTACTCATCGCCTGGAGCAGCGTCGTCGCCATGCTCGGCATCCTGTTCGACTGGCGGGCCTACGAGCTGCCCTTCCTGCTGGAGCAGGCCCAGGTGTGGGGCGGCATCGGCGAGGCCATCGACGCCACCTACATGAACCCGGCCGTGTCGCCGGTGGTGGGGCACATCCGCCTGCTGCTGTCCGGCGCAGGTCAGTGGGATTTCGCCTGGACGCAACAGCGGGCCATGGGTGAAACGGCGCTGGTAGCGCAAGGGCTGTTGCTGTCGCTGGGGCTGGTGGGATTGGCCCTGGCCGCGCTGGTCTGGATCTGGCGCCGGCCGGAGCGGGCCGGCCTGGCTGCGCTGCTGATGACCGGCGCGAGCGTCGCGGTCGCCTCGTTGCTGCTGGTGACCTACCGCCAGGGCGACGCCCGCTTCGACGCCTACGACGTCGATCGCTTCCTCCAGCCGATCATGGCGCGGCTGGAGGAGGTCCCGTGCGGCTGGCAGGGCTGCGATCAGGTGGCGTTGGTCAACGATCCTGCCTTGACGGACTATTTCCTGAACTATCTGGCTGCGCCGCTGGTCTGGTACGGCATCGACTACGCACCGCTGAACGAGCGGCTGATGGAACGGCTGGGCGAGCGCTACGGCCGCATCTGGCTGGTGCGCGACCGCAGCGCGGCCGCCGACGACAGCGAGGGCCGCCGCGCGGTGGAGCGCTGGCTGGTGGAGCACGCCTACAAGCTGGACGAGCAGTCCTTCGACAACTGGGCGCGGCTGGTGCAGTTCTCGGCGGCCGGCAGCGCGGCTGAGATCGTTGAGCCGGCCCAAACCCTGGGCGACATGAGCCTGGCGCGAGCCTGGCTGGGCGTCGAACAGCAGCGCTCCACGGGCCGCCAGACCGACGCCGAGCCGTTGGACGATGGCCAGGTGGTTGCCCGGCCTGGCGACATTCTGCAACTCCGCTTGCAGTGGCGCGCCGAACAGCCTCCAGAGGGCAACTACACCGTCTTTGTCCAGCTTCTGGACGGCAACGGGCAGGTCGTTGCGCAGCGCGACCGCTGGCCGGGCGACGGCCTCTTCCCCACGGCCGCGCTGCAAACCGGCCAGGTGATCACCGACAATCTGGCCATCCCGCTGGACGTGCCGCCCGGCCGCTATCGCCTGATCGTTGGCCTGTACCGCCCTGACGTGGAAGGCTACCCGCGCCTCAGCGGCCCCGCCGGCGACTTCGTCGAGCTGCCCACGATCCAGGTGCTGCCATGACCGGCGACCAGTTGCCGGTGAACAGTGAACAGTCGCCGGTGAACTGTGAACAGTCGCCAGTGATCAGTGAGCCGTTGTCCGTGACCGCTCCCCGCTCCCCGCTCCCCGGCCTCGCTCTCGCCCTGCTGCTGACCCTGCCGGCCCTGCTGCCG
>JBFYTD010000220.1:0-4798 GCA_041300885.1 Anaerolineae bacterium
CCCGGCAGCACCAGCCGCACGTTATCGGCCCGCAGGTCGAAAGCGAACTGGAAGATCAGCACCGACAGCCCGGCGAAGACCAGCATCGAGCTGAGGATGTCCTTGGTCCGCAGCTCGGCCCGCACATCCTTCCAGACGATCGCCATCACTTTGCGCAGATAGCTCATGATCCGCCGACCGTTTCCGTGTAGATGCGGCGGAACTCGGCGCTGCCCAGCTCCTGGGTGGCTGCGTCGAAACGCACGCGGCCGCCGTTAAGGATCAGCGCCCGGTCGGCCCATTCGATGCCGCGCTCCAGGTTGTGGGTGGTCAGCAACACGGTGCGATCGCTGCTGCCCAGCTCCACCAACAGGCTGCGTAACATGTCGGCCGCCTGCTGATCCAGCCCTGTGTCCGGCTCGTCCAGCAGCAGGATCGGCGGATCGTGTAAGATGGCCCGCGCGATGGCCAGCCGCTGGATCATGCCCCGGCTGTAGGTGCGCACCACGTCCTTGCGCCGGCCGGCCAGCCCGACCTGCTCCAAAACCTGGACGATGCGCGCATCTAGCTGCGGCACTTCGTACATCCGGCCGAAGAAGATCAGGTTCTCCTCGGCCGTCAGGCTGTCGTAAACCAGCGGGTTATGGGAGACGAAACCGACGTAGCGGCGCAGGCTGGGGCCGGCCTTCTGCACATCCTGGCCGCCCAGTTGCACGCGGCCGGAGGTCAGCTTGCTCAACCCGGCGATGATGCGGATCAAGGTGGTCTTGCCGGCGCCATTGGGGCCGAACAGGGCTACCGACTGCCCGGCCGGCACGTCCAGATCGACGCCGCGCAGCACCGGCCGGCGGCCAAAGGCTTTGACGAGCTTGCTGGCGTGGATCACTTTTCAGATCGCTCCTCGCCGCTCAGACTGTCCTGCGACTCAACCTCGTTGCTCGGGTCGGTCGCTACGGGATCGCTCTTCGTCTCTGCCGGAGCAGCCGCAACCAACAGCAGGCTGCGCTTCTGCGCCGCACGCGCGCGCTCGTAACTCTCCTCGTCCAATCCGCCGGCCGCGTACAGATCGTCGAGTTGGGCGATCGAGGCTAGCAGTCGCTGCCGCTCGACCGCCGGATCCGCGTCAACAGCCGGTGCAGCGGCCACGGGCAACGCCGTCTCGGCGGCCACGGGCGCCTTTGGCCGGAACAGGAAATAGGCGGCTAACACGCCCAGGATTACCACAAGCGCCGCAGCAGCGATGCCGTAGAGCAAGGCCGGGTTGTTGGCGAGGACTGCGTCCGAATCGCCAGCAGGAGCGACCACGGGGTCCTGGACGCGCGCCAGGTCGCTCAGGCTCAGACTAACCTGCTCTCCAGCCGGCAGGTTAGTGGCCTCAAAGCTGTTCCACTGCTGTTCGGCCACGGTCTGTGGGCCAAGGCTTTGCAGGCTGGTGCTGACCTCTGGCCCATCGACCACCAGGGCATTGAGCCGGTCCACCGGGTAGGGTACGCTGTGGGCAAACTCCGCGGTGGTGCCTTCATAGGGCAGCAGATAGCGCAGCAAGACCTGGGAGCCGCCGGGCAGCAGGGGCTGCGTATCCACCACACCGTCGGCTGTGCGGATGAAACGCCCGCCGATCTCGCCGCCATCAAAGACCACCGACGTAGCGCCTTCCGGCAGGTTGAAGCGCAGAACAGCGTTCTGGCCCGGCGCGACCTCCTCGCTGCCCGCGTAGACGCGGTCGCTGTCGTGGTTGATGCGGTACAGCTCGCCGATCAGCAGCGCGCCCTGGTGCGAATCGACAAACCACTGCGCCAGGTTGACCCGGATCTCGCCCGGCGTGGCGCTGGATTCGTAAATAGTCAACGGCGTCGAAAGCTCGCTTTCACCGGCCGGGAAGGAAGCGATTTCGCTGCCAAAGGAGTTGTCGCCGTAGATTGTGCTGACCAGATAGACGTACTGCGAGCCCGTGGGCAAATTCTCGAAGACGAAGGCGCCGTCGGGTCCGGTCTCTACGTCCCGGGTCGCTAGTGGCTCTAAGTTCTCAAAGGTGTTGAGTGTCACCGTGGCTGTCACCGGCTGGCCTGTGGTGCCGTTGGTGACCTGACCGGTCAGCCGCCCCGTGCCCGTGAGCACGGTCGTTGCGGCTATCGGCTGGACCGTGAAGGTGCGCGCGACCTGAACGGCCGCCCAGATCTCCGTCTCGGACAGCGTTTCGGCGAAGCCGGGCATGGCGCCCTGGCCCTGGCTGGTGACAGTGTACCAATCGGACAGCGAGCGGTTGGCGGTGAGCGCTGAATCGGTCAAGTCGGGCATGGCCAAACCGGCGTCCACGGCCTGCGGGCCAGCGCCTGCGCCGTCGGGTCCGTGGCAGGCCGCGCACTGCTCCTCCCAGACCGCCTCGCCCTGCGCCATCTCAGCCTCGCTGGTCTGCAGGAAGAGCGAATAGGCCACCACGTCCCAGATCTGCTCGTCGCTCAGCCGGTTCTTCCAGGGAGGCATATACGCCGCCATACGCCCTTCCTTGACAATCTGGAACCATTCGGCGGGCGTGGCCAGGCGGGCGATGGCCGGATCGGCCAGGGCGGTCGCGCCTTGAGGCAGCTCGGCCGCGGTTGGGCCATCGCCCAAGCCGGCGGCGCCGTGACAGGGTGCGCAGTTTTGCTGGAAGAGCTCCTGTCCGCTGCCAACTGAGGGCGGGGGCGTAGGGTTTTGCTGAACGGGTGCGGCCGCAGCCGCAACGGGCTGAAGGAGCACGAGCAGCAGAATCCCCATAAGCGCTAAGGCCGCGCCGGCCAGAAACAACCATAAGAAGCGCGCAGCGCCGTGAGGGCGGCCACGCGCGGGATGCGAGGTTAGATGTGTCATGCAGAAAAGGACAAGAAAAGCGGTCGCCCATCCTCTGGCACGAGCGACCGCAACGGAAACGCTCACAGGTTGGCGCTGCTAGCCAATCGACTCGACCTCGAACTCCTCGTACTCGACCGGCTTCTGCTCGCCGCCGTGCTCCTCATAGCGAGAGGGGCACTTGAGCAGCAGCGTGTTGGCGTAGAGCACGCCATCATCGCCATACTTGCCCTCGACGATGGCCTCGGCGGCGCGGGTGAAGTTGTCGGGCCGCGGGCCGTGGAAGTAGATCGGCAACTGGTTGGCGTCATCCTTGATGCTGAATTTCAGAATCAAGTCGGCCGAATTGTAATCCACGCTTTCATCCACCACAATGCCGCTGACCCGCACGGTCTTGCCGACGTTGGCGTCAGCGCTCTCTGCCAGCTCGCTAACCGTCATATAGTAAGCGCCAGCGCTGCTCATGGCATTGAAGACCAGAAAACCAATGGCCAAAAAGATAACCGCAGCGCCAATGATGAACTTGAGGTTACGATTGGCCGGCTTGGCATCCAATTGCGGCGACGTTAGAATTGTTGACTCTGTCATAGAGAATCTCCTGGCGTCAAGATTGCGGGGGTGACTTTCAGGTCAGTGTAGCACCAAAAACACCCGCTGTCAACGCTATTGTGCCATAGTTCTCAGAAATTGAGTATGATCTATGTCACAAAATGGGGACGAATTTCAAGAAAAACTCCAAAGAGCTGATCTCAAGGGCGTCCCCGCCTGGTTCGACGGGGACGCCTCATGATCGTACCACTGCCTGCTATTGAGCCTGCGCTTCCTGAATTAGCTGCTGGAACGCCTCAATCGGATAGGCGCCAGGCAGCAGCGTGCGGTTGATGAAGAAGGCCGGTGTGCCGCGCACGCCATAGCCCGCGCCTTCCTGCAGGTTGGCCTCGACCACGGCCGCGTGTTGGCCGCTGTCCAGACACTGGTCAAAGGTCGCCTGGTCCAGCCCGAGCTGGCTGGCATAGCCTTTGAAGATATCCACGGCCGTCGCTTGACCAGACCATTGCTGCTGGTTCTGGAACAGCAGATCGTGCATCGGCCAGTAGGCTTCCTGGTCGCCGGCGCAGCGGGCAGCCTCGGCCGCCTTGGGCGCCTGAGGATGGATCGAAGTCAGCGGGAAGTCCTTGAAAACGTACAACACCGTGCCGTCGTCGATGTACGGCTGAAGCTTGGGTAGCACTTCTGAGAAGTGGCGCTGGCAGAAGGGGCACTGGTAGTCCGAGTACTCCACGATCACCACCGGCGCGTTGGGGTCGCCCTTCATGCCAGCCGCGTCCTCCAGCGGAATGTCCGCCGTCAGCGGTGCGGGCGTCGGCTGCGGTGCGGGCGTCGGCTGCGGCGGTGGGGCAATGCTCAGCCCTTCCTCCACCATAGCGATGGCCTGACGGAAGTTCTCAATCGGCTGCGCGCCCACAAAGGCCTGGCCGTCGATAAAGAAGGTGGGCGTGCCCTGAACACCGAGCTGCAAGCCCTCGGCCAGGTCAGCCTGGACGGCCTCAGCGAAGCGATCGCTGGTCAGACACTCGTCGAAAGCCGCGGCATCCACGCCGATTTCGCTGGCATAGCCGGCAAAGAGCGTGGCGGCCGAGTCACTGCCCGACCACTCGGCCTGGTTGGCAAAGAGCGCATCGTGCATGGCCCAATAGCCGTCGTCGTTGCCAGCCAGCTCGCGCACGCAGCGCGCCGCCTCAGCAGCCTTCTGCGCGTTGGGGTGGATGCTCTCCAGGGGGAAGTCCTTAAAGACCAGCTTGGCCTGGCCGCTGTCGATATACTCCTGCAACAGCGCCGGCATGGTCTGCGACGCGAAACGACTGCAGAACGGGCACTCGTAGTCGGAAAACTCGACAATGGTCATTGGCGCGTTGGGATCGCCCTTGAGCGGCGCACCGGCGATGGAGATTTCCACCGGTTCGGGGGCCTGCTGCGGTTCCTGCGCGGC
>JBFYTD010000221.1:0-4787 GCA_041300885.1 Anaerolineae bacterium
TCACGCTGGAGAACGACGATGCGCTGGTCAACCTGGAGGTAACCTTGGACGCAGGACAACAGAGCAGCATCGAGGGACTGGTCAGCGACACCACCGGCCGGCCGCAGGTGAACGCAACCGTCACTGTAGGTGTAGGCGAGCAGCAGACGGCCTCGGTGCAGACCGACAGCACCGGCCGTTACCGGGTGACTGGCCTGCCGGCTGGCTCCTATTGGGTCATCACCGGCGACGGCAGCGCGGCGATTGCCGGCATCCGGCTGGACGGCTGGGGCGCCCGCACGGCCAACCTCGCCGTGCCCGCGCCGGCCGGCTATCGCTACGTCGTGACCAGCCAACGTCTGCTCTCCAAACAAGAAACGGGCAACGATCGCAAGTTCTTTGGCCGGGTGCTGAACGAGACAGGCGAGGGGTTGAACGGCATCGCCGTCGAGATGGCCTGGACGGGAGCCGCCCCAGGCACGCAGTTCCCACGCGTTACCACCCCGCGCGATGCGTTCAAACCGGCCGGCAACTTCGAGTTCCTGCACAGCCCTGGTACGTTCATTCTGCGCGTGGTGCAGGGAGATTGGCCCAGCGACGAAACCGCCCCGCTGCCGACAGTCAACGTGCCTGGCCGTGAGGGCGATCCCATCAGCTACGAGGTCAACTTCCAGTTGCGGCCCACGGGCAGCGCAGCCGGCGCAGGCAGCCTGAGCGGTGTGGTTGCCAACGGCGCGGGCCTGGGGCTGACGCTCTGGCAGGGCGACCCGGAGCAAGTCAACCAGCCAGGGCAGAGGAGTTGGGCGTTGGTGCTGCCGGACAGCGGCGCCTACACGTTCAACACCCTGCCGGCCGGGCCGTACACTCTGGCGTTGGAGGGTGAAGGCGTGGTGCATGCCTTCACCCTGGCCGATGGCGCCAACAGCGCCTTCAACTACGTAGTTGGAACCCCGCTGCCGCCACCGCCGCCGCCACCACCACCACCTCCACCGCCGCCACCACCACCGCAGGAGAAGCCACTAGCCAACTACTGGTTATTCGGCCGGTCTGAACAAGGTGCGTCCCTGCTTGGCCTGCTGCTGCCCCACCTGCGGGGTCGTGGACTGACGGCCGGCGCCAGCCTGGAAGAGGCGATGCAGGCCGCGGCCGTGACCATCGTGGGCGGCGAGGATGTGGCCAGCGCCGCCGATGAGCAAGCCCTGCTGGCTGCCGGCTGCCAGGTGGAGCGCCTGCCCGGCGATCCCTTTGCCCTGGCGGAGGTGTTGTCCCTATGAGCGAGCAAGCCAACCCGATTAAGCGCCTGTTGTTGTGGTTGAGCGGCGCGCCGGCCGAGACTCCGCCGCCGGCTGCCCCTGCGCCGCAGCCAGTCGCGGAACCAGACCCCGACCCGCAGGTTGAAACGCCAGCATCAGAGGCTTCAGAGGCGTCCAGCGACGCACCGGAGAGCGCGCCGGAACCGATCCAGGACGCCAGCCCAGCCGTACCACCGGAGACGCACACTATGACCAACGATCCAATCAACGATGCCGGGGCCTATGGCGTCGTGGTGGTTCCCGCCGACGTTCCTGAGGGCGCGACTTACTGGCGCGCCGTGCGCGTCCATCACCTCCTACCCGACGAAAACCAGGGCCGGCACCACATCTTCCTGGACGCGTTGGACGAGGCCGGCAGCCGGGTGTTCGGCGCCCAGGCGCGCGTCACCTGGCCCGGCGGCGAGCAGACCCTCACGGTGGACAAGCCGCTGGGGGAGCCGGGGACCAACTTTCCCATGTGGAAATGGCAGATCTGCGCCGTCGAGATGCTGGGACTGCCCAGCGACCGGGTGGAAAACCTGCACACCGGCCACCCCGACGAGCCGCCCGGCCTGAACAACACCCTCTTCCACCACTCCTTCGAGGTGGTGTACCAACGCGCGGTCAGCGGCGCAGTTCTGCCGCCTCCTCCTCCTCCCCCACCCGATGGTAAGCTCATGGAACACTACATCCTCTTCGGCCCAGCCGCTTCGACCCGCACCGCCGTCTACCTGGACCTGGCGCGCAGCTACCTGCTGGCGCAGCAGCCCACCCTGGGCTACAGCATTGACGAAGCCAGCCTCGCCCGCCAGGTGATCCTTGTCGGCGAGGTGCAAGACATCAGCCAGGAAGCCGAGGACGCCCTGCGGCTATCCGGCTGCCAGGTGCAGCGTATCCAAGGCACGCCGGAGCAGATTGCGGCCGCGTTTGCGGCGATCCAAGCCATCCCGTAGTTAACAAAACACTGATTGGTAGAAAGAAGAGCCGACTCGCTCACTGGGAGTCGGCTCTTTCAAAACACAGGTTGCACACGTGGGCAGACTAGCCGCGGCTAGACAAGCAGTCTGCCCACCGTACTAATGGGACTAATTCACTTTCGTCGGTGACGCAATGGCCTCATTGTCCGCTGGCAGAGCGTCCCGGCCATTTTGGATCGTGGCGATCGCCCTGAACGTGACTTTGCCCAGGACTGCATCGCTAGGGGTAAACGTGTAGCTGAAGTTGAAGTCGGTGGTGCGGTTTGAAGGGCGCACCGGCACCTCCTGGGAGAGTGTGCCCACCCACTGATAGTCGCCGGGCACACTCTTGTACAGCTCGACCGACACCTGCTCGACATAGCGCCGGCTGTTGACGCTTACAACTACTTGACGGGTCTGTCCCGCACTGGCAGCCTTGGGCACCGTGAACTTGGTGATCGCCACATCGCGCGTCATGACATTGACCGTCTGGCTCGCTGAACCTGTGCGGCCATCGGTGGTGGTTACGGTTAGCGTGACCGTATAGCTGCCGTCGGCTGCATAGCGATGGGACGGGCAACAGCCCTCAGCCGTGACACCGTCGCCGAAGTCCCAGATCTGAGTTTGCACTCCAGCACCGCCGGGATCCCAGGTAGAGTCGTAAAACTGCACTGTGTCGAACATCGATGGGTCTCCTGGGTAGTAGTTGAAGTTCACCTGCGGCGGCGGTGTGACCTCAAAGTTGAACGACATCCATCCACCGTACCCGGAAAGACTGGCGAACTGAAGGTAGTAGGTTGTGCCGGCCTGCGCTGCAAAGGTCAACTGCCCCCAGGTCCGGCAGCCCAACTCAGTGAGCTGCTCCAGCGACGATCCGGTGTACACGGCAACGACAGGCGAAAAGTTGTAGTTGCTGTAACCTACCATGAGCGAGTCGTTGCTGGTAGCCGTATAGGCATACCAGACGCTGTTAGTCACCGAGTTCCCGGCGCATGAAGGCGATGGCTCGCCAGCTTGCACCGTTGCCGCGGTCGTGTCCTGCTCAGAGTAATAGGGCAACAGCGGCACGACTGTGGCATTAGCGAAGTCGTCGTTGTCCGGAGGCAGCACTTGCTCGATGTTGAGATGCAGCTCTCCCGATGGGTCGTCATAGTAGAATCTTCCGGCCTGCAGATAGTAGGACTGCCCGGCGGACGCTGTGAACGTGGCCGTGCTTCCCCACCAGCTTGTACAGGTGACAGGGCTGAGATTCGTGAGGTCGGTCCCCTGCCAGATGTTCACGACCGTATCGCCGAAGGTGCTGCCATACGTGGTGACCCTCAATATTGCGTCGGCGGAGGGTTCAAAACGGTACCAGACAGATTTGCTCAGCTCGCAATACTGCGGTTCGCCTGGCTGCAGCGTAGCCTCCGAGATGTTGTTGACCATGTCATTGAAAGGCAGACTGTCAATCATGGTTGCGTTCTCGAAGTCGTCGTGGATAGGCGCGGCCGCCACGGCTGGCGACGCGCCAGGCAGCACGAAAACCAGGCCCAGCAACAGGGCCAAACCCCAATTGAAAAGCTTGTGCCGAAACATCGGTCCCTCCTTGTCGGGATCAAAGCAAAACACGATGGACCCTATGAGGTCCCGTAGAGTGAAACCACTGTTCCCACCATGTTTCCCTTGGCACGCGTATGGCTTGCTGTGCATGCCATACGCGGGCCGTGCACTCCTGCTCATCACCTCCTTGTGCAGCTTCAATGCTACGGCAGGTTGGTTCCCCATCAAGGTCCGAGCCCGTTTCGACCATTCCCCAACGCGTGCAGGGCTTGAGGACCAGCCTGTCTGTTCTGCTTTACACGATCCTTCAATACAGATTATACACCCGTCCGCACAACAAATCAATATACATAACTTTTTATCTTGATGACAGTTTGTTCATAAACCGCTACAGACGCAGAGCGCGCGCCCGCCTCGCGCAGCATCAGCTCACCGCCTTGGCGCAGGCGTTGCTCGTAGATCAGCGCTGACGCATCCGTTATGCCGATGGCTCCGCTCAAGACCTGCGAGGCTATGGAAAACCTCGTAGGTCTGTCGTCAAGCGACGCCGTACAACGTCTTTACGGTCGCGTAAACCCAGCCCATCTCGCGCTTGGGGTAGTGCTGGCCCAGGTGGCGCATCAGGTTAGGCAGGTCGTGGGGGTCCAGCCCGGACGCGTCGACCAACTGGCGCAGCCACTGCTGGCGCTGCAACTCCACGGTGAAGTCGAGATAGATACGACCGATCAGCTCGGCCTCGGCCTCCACCTGCTGCGGGTCGAAGTCGGCCTCCAGGCTGGCCTGCACGTCCTCGGCCCGGCCGGCGGCGAAGTCATAGCCGTTCTCCAGCATCTTTAGCAACGCCTGGCGCACGATCTCCTTGCTGATGTGCTGGTCAGCCTGCCAGTGGATCTCCTCGATGCTGGGCGGTTTGCACTTCCAGTAGCTGGCCGTCTCGGCCGTGGAGAGCATCAGAATCGCGCCCTCCTGCACGAAGACGTCGGGGCCGGCGGCCTGGTTCTGCGCCTCGATCTGCGCC
>JBFYTD010000222.1:0-4783 GCA_041300885.1 Anaerolineae bacterium
CCCCCGAGATCTACACAGATCGTCACACTCGTTCCCGACCCGACGCTCTTCCGATCTGGACGAGGACCGCCCTGTGGTCGCGGCGCGCCTTCAGGGCGCGGACCGCCCTGCGGACGCGGTGCGCCTTCGGGGCGCGGACCGCCCTGTGGTCGCGGTGCGCCTTCGGGACGCGGACCGCCCTGCGGACGCGGCGCGCCTTCGGGGCGAGGCGGTTGCGCGCCCGCCTTATCTGGCTCAACTAGCTTGGCTTGCGCCGGCGATCCTCCCTCTGGACGGGGCTTTTGCGGCGGTCGTCCTTCCCCAGATGGTTGCTGCGAAGGAGTCTGAGCAGGGTCTTGCTCAGTAAGCGTTTTTGTCTGTTCTGTCATGTCGTATACCTCTTTGCACGCCAACGCGCGGCGCAATGATTACCACGCGGCAGGGCCGATCCGGCAGCGTGCCTGGTCGTCGCCAGCCTTCGCAGGCGGCGCTTCAGTCTTGGCTGAAGTAAATTTTGTGCGTACCCGTTCGCTGGTGAGCGTCCCCGGGGCCTGTGCAGAGAGGAAAACGGCGAGGAGGAGAAGGTGTGTAAAACTCACCTAAGCGTGCATATGCCCGCTCCTCCTTGTGCTGTGTTCCTGCTGCGCCATGCGTCCGACGCTCGCTTGCGCCACGCCCATTGCGTTTGTCTTCCACCAAGTGCTAGCCCGTGAGAGCCACATCGCTTTCCTCGCTCTCTAGGGCATCGGGCAAGCTGTCCGCGTAAACCCGCAGGGCAGCCAGCTCATCGACGGTAAGTGATGTCTTCAGCGCCCGGTTCAACGCCGAGCTCTTGAACGCTTTCTGCCAGCAAGGCCGGGCCTGGCACAGATAGGCGCCGCGGCCGGCCAGCTTGCCGGTCGGGTCGAGCTGCACGCCCTGCTGCGGGGTGCGCACGACACGGATCAGCGATCGCTTGCTGTCAGTTCGCCGGCAGGCGATGCAGCTCCGCTGGGGAACATGACGTCGCCGGACGGGTTGTTTTCCTTGGACCACGGCGCAGGCTCCGATGATGGCTCTTCACCAGCGCAACAGGCTCACTGTGGGCGCCTGACGCTGCGTGCGGGCACAACAGCCCAAGCGTCCTACGCCCACGGTGAGTCTTTACGCCTCTTCGTCGTAGCTGAACCAATCCGCGCGGCCGCGCTTGCGCCGCGTGTCAGGGGCAGCGGTCCGGCTTTTGTCTTTGGCCTTCGTGACTTTTTTGGCCTTGCCCTTGGCGCCGCCTACGGTTGCTGCGGGCTCGGGCTCTTCTTGCGGTGTGTACTCCTCAAAATCGCTCTCGGTGAACTCGTCCAGGCCCTCGTAGTCGGCGTATTCGTCATACTCAGCATATTCGTCGTAGACGGCGTTTTCGTCATACTCATCGTACTCGTCGTATTCATCCTCGTAGACCTCGGCCACAGCCTCGCCTTCCGCAGTCACCTCGGCCGATTCGGCGAGCAACTCAGTCTCGGCTTCGCCTTCGAGCGCAGCGTCTGCAACCAACGCCGGCTCTTCGCCGTAGTCGATATCATATTCGTCGCCCTCTGCCGCATAGGCCAGCTCACCCTCTTCAAGGGTTTCAGCCGTGATAGCCACCACCTCGTCGCTGAGCAGTTGCTCGGCAACGGACAGGATGTCCTCGGAGTCGGCGCGCGAGCGGGCCATGGCCAGGCGAGCACGCTTGGCATTCAACTCGCGCGCGAAGTCGTCCAGGCCCTCGCTTTCGGACTCGCTCTCACTCTTGATGTCGATGCGCCAGCCGGTCAGCTTGGCGCTCAGGCGGGCGTTCTGGCCTTCCTTGCCGATGGCCAGCGAAAGCTGTTTGTCCGGCACAACCACGATCGCCGTGCGATTGTCGATGGTGTCGTCCAGGATGACCGCGGTAACCTTGGCAGGGCTGAGCGCGCTGGCGATGAATTGGCTGGGATCGGGATTCCACTCGATCACATCGATCTTCTCGCCGTTCAGCTCGTTGACAATAGCCTGGATGCGCACGCCGCGCATGCCCACGCAGGAGCCGACCGGATCGATCCCAGCCTGCAGGGCCGCTACGGCCACCTTGGAGCGCTGGCCTGGCTCGCGGGCGATGCTCTTGATCTCCACCGTGCCGTTGTAGATCTCCGGCACTTCCTGCTCCAGCAGCCGGCGCAGCAGGCCGCGATGGGTGCGCGAGAGTCGGATAGCCGGCCCGCGCGAACCGCGTTCCACGTCTACCAGGTAGCAGCGCAGTTTGTTGTTCGGCCGGTAACGCTCGGTCGGGATTTGATCTTCCTTGACCAGCAGCGCCTCAGCCTTGCCGTCGATGGTCGCCGTTACTGCCCCGGTGCTGTAATCCACGCTGCGGATGGTGCAATGCACGATCTCGCCGATGCGGGTCTGGTAGCGCTGGTAGATGGCATCGCGCTCGGCCTCGCGGATGCGCTGCAAGATGACTTGCTTGGCAGTCTGGGCGGCAATGCGGCCAAAACTCGTGGGGGTATCTTCCACCAGGACGATGTCACCCAGGTCTGATGTGGTCTGGATGGCGCGTGCTTTGGCCAGCGAGATCTGCGTCTCATCGTCTGTGACGTCTTCGACGACCTCTTTCTCGATGAAGATCTTCATCTCGCCGGTTCGCTGATCCACCTGCGCCCGGACATTAGCTCCCATCCCAAAGCGCTTGCGGTGGGCAGACACAAGGGCTGTCTCAATGGCCTCGAACACAACCTGCGGCTCAAGCTCGCGCTCGACACAGATATTGTTGATAGCCATGATCAATTCGTTCTTCATGCCTTCTGCGCACTCCTGGTGCTAAACAAACTTCAGACTTGCGATTCCGAGGCGCCGGCCACTAGTGAAAGTGCCCGGCGCCGGATGGTATTTCACCTGAACAAAGCCCTTACAGCAAGAAAAGTGGGGGATGCCCACTTTTCGGAAAGGACTTGCTTCGACTGCTGGCATTCTACCACAGCTTATGGCTGGATGCCAAATGGACGTGGGCGCCTGGAAAGCGGCTAGCCAAAGAAACCGGGTTTCTTCGGAGAAACCCGGTTTCTATCCGCCTGCGCGACGACATAGCTCGCGCCGGCTGCGATCTCCTGCGGCGTGTAGTACCAGTCCAGCTCACAGGTCAGCACGGCCGGGCGGGGCAGGGCCGCCGCGATGCGGGCAAAGTCCAACTCGCCCAAGCCGGGCAGCAAGTGATCGCGCAGGCCGGCTGTGTCGTGCAGATGGACGCCCACGATGCGCCCGGCATAGGCCGCCAGCCAGTCCTCGTGGCGGTGAAAGCCCAGGTTGTGCAGCACCTGCACGTGGCCGCAGTCGTACCAGAAACCCACCACGGCCGGGTCGCTCTCGCCCAGCAGCAGGCCCAGTTCGTCGAAGGTAGGTATCTGCCAACCTTGCACGCGCGACTCGATGCCCAGCACGACGCCGCGCGGCCGGGCATAGGTCGCCAGTTCCGCCAGGCTGCGCCGCGCGGCCTCCATGGCTGGACCGGCCACGCGCGCCCGATCCGCCTGCACCTCAGCCAGCGCCGCAGCATAGACCGCACTGTCGCGCTGGCCGCCCAAAAAGCGCTGCGCCAACGCCCACTCCAGGTGGCGTGCGGCGGGCGTCTCGCCCAGGTGCAGGCAGACCGCATGGGCGCCGGCCGCCGCGGCCAGATCGATGCTGGCGTAGCCCTGCGTCACGGCCCAGCGCCGCTGCTGGTCGTCGGGCGAGCTGAGCAGCGCCTCGGCTGGCGGGCCAAAGGGGGACGGCGCGGTTGGGGCAGGAAAATGCACCGAGCGGATGCCCAGGGTCGCTACGTCGACGTCACCCAGCATGGCCGGCGTGACGATATGGCTGACCTCGATGCCGCCGAAGCCCAGCTCGCGGGCCGCCGCGGCGAAATCAGCCACGCGCTCATAACGGTGCTGCATCCACATGGTGGAGAGCGCCAAGGGGTTCAGGGAAGAATCAGGTAGGCTCATGGTGGGTTGCTTGCAGGAGCGTAGCGCTGGCCGACCAGGCGCTGGCCGCGCGGGCTGAGCAGCCAATCACGCAGCGCTGCGGTCTCTGGCGTGGGCGCGGGCAGGGTCGACAGGTGAATCGGCAGCTCAGCCGGATAGCCGGGCCACTGGCGCGCTACCCACTCAGGCCCGCGGCCGTCGATCGCGACCGCTCGGACCTGCTCGTTCAGCCAGCCGGCCGGCAGGGCCGCGATGGCCTGTGGATCGCCGGCCACACGGGCCAGGATCTGGCGGTCGTCAGGCAGGACGATGGCAGTGGGGGTTAGTTGGCGTGCGCCCAAAAATGTCTCGAGCAGGGCCAGGCGCGGCCCGGCGTCCGCCTCGCGCAGCACCACCTGGATATCGCCCTCCCCTGCATCCAGCGCATCCCAGGTGCGTATCCGGCCGCTGAAGATCTCCTGGATTTGCTGGCCGGTCAGGTTGTCCAGCGGCCGGTCGGGGTGGACGACGATGGCCAGGGCGTCGTTGGCCACGTGGGTGACAGCCAAGGTGTCGGGCGCGGGGACTGGATCAGTGCTGAGCGCTGCGTCGGCCCGGCCGGCCAGCACGGCCTGCGCCGCGGCCGCCTCGTTGGCCAAAGATAGTACGTCCACGGTGATGTGGGGGAAGGCCGCGTGGTAGGCGCGGGCCAGGTCATTGGCCAGGGTCAGCGCGCTGCTGCTGGCCGCCAGCGTCACCCGCACCGGCTCCAGCGTTGGCAGGGTCGTGCCGCAGCCGGCCGTGGCCACGCCGGTCAGCAGCAGCGCGGCCGCGTACAGCCGGCCTCTGTGCATTAATCGGGCTAAGGG